>NZ_JARWRU010000866.1 GCF_029867845.1 Nocardia farcinica
GGCGAAGGAGGCGTGCCTTCGCCTGCTCGCCGTCCGGGCCCGCAGCCGTGCCGAGCTGACGCGGCGGCTGGCCGCCAAGGGCTACACCGCCGAGGTCGCCGACGCCGCTCTCGACCGCCTCGCCGAAGTCGGCCTCGTCGACGACGCGGCGTTCGCCGAGCAGTGGGTCACCGCGCGCCACACCTACTCCGGCAAGGGCAGACAGGCCCTCGCCCAGGAACTGCGCCGCAAGGGTGTCGCACCGGAGGACTCGGCCGCCGCCCTGTCCGCGGTGAGCGACGACGACGAGCACGCCCGCGCCACCGAATTGGTGCGCCGCAAGCTGCGCACCCTGCCGCGCGATCTGGAGCACGAGAAGGCGCTGCGACGTCTGGTGGCCATGCTGGCTCGCCGCGGCTACCGCAGCTCCACCGCCTTCACCGTGGTGAAGGCCGAACTCGACGCGCGCGACGACGCCCCTGCCGACATCGACCTCGACATCGAGGACTGATCCCCACTCGACCGGCGGGGCGCGGCGGACACGGTTCGAGCACACCGACGAGGCGTTGCGGTCCGCACGACCACGCTGACCGGGCCCGGACGCGTACGGCGGCGCGGATCAGCAGGCCCGCGCCGCCACGGCGGTCACTTCTTCAGATCCAGGCCGGGCGCGGCGTCGGTGATGACCGAGGCGGGGTCGAGCGCGGCCCCGGTGCCCTTGCCCTTCTTGCGGGCCCGCAGCCGCTTCTCGACCCAGGTGGCCACGACCGTCAGCGTGCTGTTGAGCGCGATCATCAGCAGCGCCACCACGAGCAGGGCGGGCACGGTGTTGCTCTCGGCCGCGCCGAGCTGCTGACCGGACCGCACGATCTCGACATAGGTGATCTGGTAGCCGAGGGCGGTGTCCTTGAGCGCCACCACCATCTGCGAGATCAGCGCGGGCAGCATGGCGGTGATCGCCTGCGGCAGCAGGATCAGCCGCATCAGCTGGTTCTTGCGCATGCCCACCGCCAGCGCGGCCTCGGTCTGCCCGCGCGGCAGCGACCGGATGCCCGCGCGCACGATCTCGGCGATGACCGAGCCGTTGTAGATGGTCAGCGCGGTGACGACCGCGGCGAGCGCCAGGTCGTCGGAGCGGAAGACGTTGTATTCGCTGAACACCGCGAACAGGAAGATCATCAGGATCAGCACCGGGATGGCCCGGGCGAACTCGACGATCGTGCCCGCCACGATGCGCACCGAGCGGTGGTCGGACAGGCGCAGGATGCCGAAGAGCATGCCGAGGACCATGGCGAACACGATCGACAGCAGCGCCGCCACGAGCGTGCCCTCCAGGCCGGGCAGCAGGTAGGTGGTCCACACCTCCTGTTCCAGGAAGGGCTTCCACTTCGCGGCCTCGAACTGGCCCTTGGCCTCGAATGCCCGGTACAGGTACCAGGCCCCGGCGACCACCGCGACGGCGACCAGCAGCGAGAAGATGTGGTTGCGGATCCGCGCCCGTGGGCCGGGCGCGTCGAACAGGACGGAAGCGCCTGAGCTCATCGGGCCACCTCGTATCGCTTCGCGAGCCAGCCGAAGAACAGGCCGGTCGGCAGGGTGATCAGGACGAACCCGAAGGCGAAGATCGCACCGATGGCCAGCAGCGCCGCCTCGTTCTCGATCATCTCGGCCATCAGGTGCGCGGCCTCGGCCACGCCGATGGCCGCGGCGATGGTGGAGTTCTTGGTCAGCGCGATCAGCACGCTGCCCAGCGGGGCGATCACCGCGCGGAAGGCCTGCGGCAGCACCACCAGCCACAGGTTCTGGGCGAAGCCGAAGCCCAGTGAGCGGCCGGCCTCCGACTGGCCGAGCGGCACGGTGTTGATGCCCGAGCGCAGCGACTCGCACACGAACGCCGCGGTGTAGACGCTCAGGCCGACGATCGCCCACCGGTAGTTGTTGTCGACGATGGAGTCGCCCGCCAGCGTCCAGCCCAGCGCCGAGTACAGGCCCAGCGAGCAGAACACGATGATGAGCGTCAGCGGAGTGTTGCGGAAGATCGTGACGTAGGCGGTGCCCAGCCAGCGCGCGACCGGGATCGGGGACACGCGCATCGCGGCGACGATCGTGCCGAGGAGCAGCGCGCCGATCGCCGAGAAGAAGGTCAGTTCGAGCGTGACCCAGAACGCTTCGAGGATCTGGGTGTCGTATTCCGAGATCAGATCGAACACGGCCGGCGCGTCCCTCCCATCGGTGTGTTGTGGTCCAGCGGGCGAGGGGCGGCCCGGCGTGCGGGCCGCCCCTCACATCCGGCTCAGTAGCGGTC
>NZ_JARWRU010000867.1 GCF_029867845.1 Nocardia farcinica
GGAGGCGGGGGGGGGGGGGGGGGGGGGGGGGGCCCCCCCCCCCCCCCGCCCCCCCGCCGCCCCGCCCGCCCCCCCCCCCCCCCCCCCCCCCCCGGCCCCCCCCCCCCCCCCCCCCCGCCCCCCCCGGCGGGGGGGGGGGGGGGCCCGCCCCCCCGTTCGACCTCGGCGACCGCGCGCCAGATAACGTCCCGGTGCACGCGGTCGACGAAATAAAGGAAATGTTGACCATTGCGATACCTTTTCGTCTCGAAATGGTTTCGAAGGTGGTTCGCGCTGGCTTCCAAGCCCATTGCGCGGTGCGGGACCCGTGGATACGATGGCGATTCCAAGCAGTCGTCGAAAACAGTCAGCAAACTCGGCGGCCGCCGACCGAGAGATACACCATCGATCGGCAACAAACGAACACTCGCAATAGTCGGGGTTGCGGAGTGAATACACAGCACACCGTTCGGGCGACAACGGCGTCGCCGCGTCGGTGCGAACAGTCCGGTACAGAGGTACGCCACGTCCAAGAAGGCGATCGGTGCAACCGATGAACTCCAACGACGTTCGAATCGATCTCGACGCACCCGACCAAGGGCCACCCACAGGTAGGAGCCCGTGCGTCCGCCGTCCCAGGGGCGGCGCCGAACCGAACCGTGCTCGACCTGACCACGGTTCCCGCCGACGGCAGCGCTCGTCCTGCCGGAGGTGGCGCTCGCGGTGATGTTCCGTGACGGCCCGTGCCCGCCCGGCGCCGGGCCCAGCGACGGGGGTCGCTCCCGCGAGGGCCGCCGAACCACACCCTTGTAATTTCGGCCGCCGTCGGTCGCGGCTGCTCGCCGAATATGTGCGGGTGAATACGCAAGGCCGACCAGACTTGTTCGAACGGTAACCGCTCATTCCTGCCCGCAATTTCTGGGCATATTGACGGCGAGCGGTTTCCAAAATTTTCCGACAGGCGGGCAGGAGGAGTCCGCAGCTGTCGGGAGAACGAAACAACGGGAGGTCCAGTGACCCAGCTCGAACGCAATCCCGGCGGAAATCGGGAGCGGTCCGTATCCTCGGCTTTCGGAACATCGGATCGCCTCGTCGGCGGCAACGGACCGGGATCGGGCGGCGAGTACCGTCCCGCCGCGCCCGAGGCCTTCCCGCTCACCGCCGCGCAGCGGGGCATCTGGTTCGCCCAGCACCTGACCGGATCCTCGCCGATCTCGGTGGCGCAGTACGTCGAGATCAGGGGAGAGCTGTTCCCCGAGTTGCTGATCGAGGCCTGCCGCGCCGCCGCCCGCGAGTTCGGTTCCGGCCACCTGCGGCTGGTCGAGATCGACGGAGAGCCGCGCCAGATCGTCGACGACAGCTTCGAATCCCAGGTCGCCGAGGTGGATCTGCGCGGGCACGCCGACCCGGTCGCCACCGCGCACCGGCTGATGGTGCAGGACTACTCCGCGCCACTGGACCTGCGCAACGACGAGCTCATGACCAGCGTCATCTACCAGGTCGGCACCGACCACTACCTGTGGTACCAGCGCGCCCACCACATCGCGCTCGACGGCTACGCCGCGGTGACCATGCTGCGCCGGATCACCGAGCTGTACAACGCCTGGGTGCACGGCCACGAGGCCCCGCCCGCCAAGGCACAGGACCTGCGCCAGATCACCGAGCAGGACCAGCAGTACCGGCAGTCCGAACGGTTCGAGAACGACCGCGCCTACTGGACCGAGCACCTGGCGGGCGCGCCGCCGGTGGTGAGCCTGGCAGGCCGGGTCGGCAAGCCGACCATCCACCCGGTGCTGATCAGCCGGGAACTGCCGGAGCCGACCGCCCGGCTGATGGACGAGCTCGTCCGTGAGCGCGGCAGCAGCGTCACCCCGGTGGTGGTCGCGGCGTTCGCGGCCTATCTGGGCCGCATGACCGGCAGCGACGAGGTGCTGCTGAGTCTTCCTGTCTCCGGCAGGCATTCGGCGGTGCTGCGCCGCTCCGGCGGCATGGTCGCCAATGTGGTGCCGCTGCGGCTGCGGGTCACCCCGGGCACGGTCGGCGAGCTGATCGACGCCGCGCAGAGCGAGCTGACCAGCGCCCTGCGCAGGCAGCGCTACCGCCAGGAGGACATCTTCCACGACATGGGCATCGCCCGTGACGAGACCGCCTCCTTCGGGCCGGCCGTGAACTTGATGATGATCGAGAACGAGGTGGTCTTCGGCGAGACCGTCGGCAGGCTCAACGTGCTGACCTCCGGCCCGACCGCCGACCTGTTCGTCAACATCTACCCCGGCGCGGGCAAGGACAACACCCACATCGACTTCCAGGGCAACCCCGAGGTGTACACCGCCGAGGAGCTGGCGGGCCACCACCACCGGTTCCTGATGTTCCTGCACGAGTTCCTCTCCGGCGGCGCCGATTCCCCGGTGGGCGCGCTGCCGCTGCTCGACGAACACGAACGCGCCGAGTTGCTGCCGGTGCGTGGCGCGGCAGGCGTCGACGCCGAAGTGCTGCCCGACCTGCTGGCCGAGGGCGCGCGCCGCGATCCGTCCGCGACCGCGGTGGTCGCCGCCGGTCGCGCGCGCAGCTAAGCCGCGCGGGGCGCCCCGTCGTAGCGGGGCGCGCGCCGGCGGATCGCGCAGGGGCG
>NZ_JARWRU010000868.1 GCF_029867845.1 Nocardia farcinica
CTCCACTTCGTCCCACCCCCCCTCGCCGGGGGCGGGGCGGGCCAACACTCCCCCCCGCTCCCTTTCGCCGCCCGCGGCGGCGCGCGCGGGGGCGGCCCCCGCGCCGGGGGCGCTGCCGGAGCCCGCTCCGGCCACCAGGCCCTCGGGGCCGCGCACGGCCATCGCCAGCTCACCGAGGCCGCGATGCCAGTTGGCCCACAACAACTTCGCCACCGAGGCCTGGCCGGATTCGTCGATGCCGTGACCGGCCATGGTGCGCAGGGCGTGGGCGCGCAGCACGCGCAGGCCCACCCAGGCGCGGTCGATGCGGTCGGCCAGCAGCGGGTCGTTCACGGCGCCGGTGCGTTTCGCCAGAGCTTCGATGTCGGCCAGCTCGCGGGCGAAGCGGATCTGCTGGCCGAGGGTGGAGATGCCGCGCTCGACGGCGAGGGTGCCCATGGCGACCTTCCAGCCGTCGCCGGGCGCGCCGACCACCAGATCGGCGTCGGTGCGGGCGTCGTCGAAGAAGACCTCGTTGAACTCCGAGGTGCCGGTGAGCTGGATGATCGGGCGCACCTCGATGCCGGGTTGCTTCATCGGCACCAGCAGGTAGGACAGGCCCTTGTGGCGGGTCGAGCCCTTCTCGGTGCGGGCTACCACGAAGCACCAGTCGGCCACGTGCGCCAGCGAGGTCCAGATCTTCTGGCCGTTGATCGACCACTGGTCGCCGTCGAGGTGGGCGGCGGTGGTGATGGCGGCCAGGTCGGAGCCCGCGCCGGGTTCGGAGTAGCCCTGGCACCACAGTTCGGTGACATTGCGGATGCCGGGCAGGAAGCGACGGCGCTGCTCCTCGGTGCCGAAGGCCAGCAGGGTGGGGCCGAGCAGTTCCTCGCCCACGTGGGAGACCCGCGCGGGCGCGTTGGCCTTGGCGTATTCCTCGTGGAAGATCACTTGCTGGCGGACGCTGGCATTGCGGCCGCCGTATTCCTCCGGCCACCCGAGGCAGGTCCAGCCCGCCGCGGCCAGGTGCCGGTCCCAGGCGAGGCGTTCGTCGAACGCCTCGTGTTCGCGGCCTGGGCCGCCGAGACCGCGCAGCTCACGGAATTCGCCGTTGAGATTCTCCGCCAGCCATTCGCGGACTTCCGCGCAAAACCGCGCGTCCTGCGCGGCGGTGTCGGATTCTGAGGTCTGGATCGCAACCACGCCGGTAGGATAACCTACCAAGCACTTGCTTTGTAGAGCGCTTGCTCGACTCGGCCCAGAACGGCTGGCCGAGAGGCGCGCGCACCGACGGTGAGGACATCCGTGACCGCTCCTGCACAGACGACACCGCTGGCCCTGCACGAGGCGGCCCGCGCGTACGGCGACGCGCCCGCGCTCGCCGACGGCGAGGTCCGTCTCGACTGGGCCGGCCTGCTGGCCGAGGTCCAGCGCACCGCCCGCGCGCTGATCGCCCGCGGCGTGCGCCGTGGCGACCGGGTGGCGATGTGGGCCCCCAACACCCACCACTGGGTGGTGGCCGCACTGGCCGCGCAGTACGCGGGCGCGGCGCTGGTGCCGCTGAACACCCGCTATGTGGCCGAGGAGGCCGCCGACGTGCTCGGCCGGGTGCATCCGGCGGCGCTGTTCGTGTCGGGCACCTTCCTCGGCCGCGACCGGCTGGCCGAACTGCGCGCCGCCGCGCCGGATCTGAAGATCGAGACCACGGTGGTGATCCCGGTCGAGCCCGGCAGCTCGGTGGCCACCGACGCGCACACGCTGAACTGGGC
>NZ_JARWRU010000869.1 GCF_029867845.1 Nocardia farcinica
CGGTACACGGCCTCCGCTTGTGCCTGCTCCTCGGTCAAGCACCAGACAACAACAGCGAGCGGTTCACCGTGCTGATCCGCGACTACGAGGCGCGAAGGGCGCAGGACAGCGACCCGGCCTGAACCCCCTCGGGGGGGGGGGGCGGCGGGAGGCCCCCCCCCCGGGAAGGGGCCCCCCCCAGGGGGGGCCCCACAACCGAGGCGGGGGGGTTTGGGGCGCCCCCCCCCACAAGGGGCTTAACCCCCCGCGCCCGCGACCGCGGCCGGGTGAAGGTGAGCAAGGACGGCCACCCGATCGTCGAATACACCCTCTCCGACCGCGACCGCGACCACCTGCACACCGGCATCCTGGGCGCGGCGAGCCTGCTGGAGGCGGCCGGGGCGAAGAAGATCTACTCCGGCCACCAGTCCGGCGCGAGTTATCGTCCAGGCGAAGAGGGTTCGCACGAGGAGTTCGCCGCGGCCTGCGCGGCTTCCGGTTACGAGCCGGGCCGCTGCGGCGTCGCCGCGCTGCACATCATGGGATCGGCCAGGATGGGCGGCAGCAAGGACGACTGCGCGCTCGACCCGGACGGCGCGACCTGGGAGGTGCCCAATGTGGTCGTCGCCGACGCGTCCTGCTTCCCGACCTCCTCGGGCGTGAACCCGATGGTGTCCATCGAGGCCATCGCCTACATGAACGCCAAGCGGCTGGCGGCCAGGCTCGCCTGACGGGCGCCCGGGAGGCCGGAGCGTACCGAAAAGGCCGGAGGCCTGGTCCGATTCGTTCGGACCAGGCCCCCGGCCTTCGTCGTGTGGTCGGCTGTCCGCCGCTCGTGCGAGGGGGCTGTGTTCCCAGGCGCTCAGAGCGCTTGGATACCCCGCAGCACCGCCCGCAGCATGCCCATGTCGCGGGGCGGGCCGGTGTCCGGTGCGGGCTCCGGCGCCCGGTGGTGCAGCAGGCCGTCGTCGATGAGATCACCGACGAGGACCTTCATCGTGGTCAGCGGCAGGTCCATCTGGGCGGCCAGCTCCGCGATGGACTGCACCGTGCGGGCCAGTCGCAGGATCTCCGCGTACTCCGGCTCGGTGCGGCGCAGGATGCCCGCGCCCGAGGACACCACGAGCGTGAGCATGTTCAGCTCGGGGCGGCCGTCGGACCGTCCGCGCGTGACGGCGTAGAGGCGGACCAGTGGGCCGGCCTCGTCGTCGAACCAGGACTCACGCTGATCGTTCATGGCTGCCGCAGGCCGGCCCCATCGAAGGGATGGGGCCGAGGATCGACGGACAGGTGGGCGCCGACACGCTGCACGGTCTGGTTCATCTCGTAGGCGACCATGCCCATGTTGGCCGACTCGGCGGTCAGCACGGCCAGGCACGCGTTGTCGCCCGCGGCGGTGATGAACAGCACCGCCCGGTCGAGTTCGACCACCGTCTGTGCCACGCCACCCGCCTCGAAGTGCATGCCCGCGCTGCGCGCGACGCCGTGCAGGGTCGAGGCCATCGCGCAGAAGCGCTCGGCGTCGGAGCGGTCGATCTTGGTGCTGTGGCCGAGCAGCAGGCCGTCGGTCGAGAGCACGACGGCGTAGCGGACGTCGGGCAGTCGGTCGATCAGGTCGTCCAGTAGCCAATCGAGACTACGAGGCTGGGAAATCGTCACCGGCACCTTCCTTGCGATCGGACACCGAGAATCCGGTGTCGGTATCAACGCGGTTCAGACGGCCCTGCCTGGTGCCGTTCTCGATCGCCGACATCAGGTTCCTCGCCTGTTCCGCGGTCCTGGGGCGGGCGGTCGTGGGCGGCGGGTTCTCGGCGGGCATCGGCTGGGTGGCGGCGGGCGCCTGCCTGCGCCGTCGGGGCAGGGCGGGCTTGGCCGGCGGAGCCGCGGGCTGTTCGACCTGCGCGCCCGGCGCGTCGACGGTGCTGACCGTGGTGGCGGGCGGTACGAAGCCGTTGAACGTGCCGCGTCCGGTGAGGCCGCCGCCGATCGGCTGCATGACCGCGGTCGTCGTGGTGGACGGGTGCGGCGCCGGGTGTCCGCCGCCGTTGGGCGACGGCGCGGGCGCCGGGGCGGACGGGCCTGCGGCGATGGCGGCGGGACCGGAGGTGACCTGGCCCTGCTCGCGTCCGGTGGACAGCAGCTGGGTGGGCACCAGCACGATCGCCTTGATGCCGCCGTAGTCGGATTCGGCCAGCCGCACCGAGATGCCGTGGCGGGCGGCCAGTTTCGCGACCACGAACAGGCCGAGACGCGCGTCGCCCGACAGCGCGGCGACACTGAAGTCCGGCGGCTCGGCCAGCAGCTGGTTGCGCTCGTCCAGCTCCGCCTCGGACATGCCGAGGCCCTGGTCGGTGATCTCCAGGGCCAGGCCCTTGCCCACCAGATTGCCCGACACCTCCACGCGCGATTCCGGCGGCGAGAACGCGGTGGCGTTGTCGGTCAGCTCGGCGAGCAGGTGGATCAAGTCGGCCACGACATTGCCGAGCACCCGGACCTCGGGCAGCTTGCCCGGCTGGATGCGGGTGTAGTCGAGACTCTCGGCCACGGCGCTGCGGACCAGTTCGACCAGCGGCACCGGGTTGCGCCAGCGCCTGCCCGGCTGCTCGCCACCGAGGATGACCAGGTTCTCGGCGTTGCGCCGGGAGCGGGTGGCCAGGTGGTCGAGCTGGAACAGGGTGTCGAGGCGCTCCGGGTCGTCTTCCTCGCGCTCGGCCTTGTCCAGCAGCACCAGCTGGCGGTGCACCATGACCTGGCTGCGGTGGGCGATGTTGAGGAAGACCGCGTTGACGCCCGCGCGGGTCTTGCCCTCGGCGACGGCCGCGGCGACCGCGGAGGCGTAGGCGCGGTTGAACGCATCGGCGACCTGGCCGATCTCGTCGTTGCCGTACTTCAGCGGCGCGGTGTCGTCGGACTCGTCGAGGTCGTTGCCCGCGCTGAGCTTGCGGATGGTGGCGGGCAGCTTCTCGTCGGCCAGTTCCAGGGTTTCGCGGCGCAGGCCGCGCATGCGGCCGACGAAGCGGTTGGCCAGCAGCATGGCGCCGCCGAAGGCGACGAGGGCGATGGCGAGGATGCCCGCGCCGACCCACAGCGAGTTGCTCTCCAGCTCGTTGCCCTCGTCGATGGCGACCGCGTGCTGGTCGCGGCTGAGGTTCTCCCACAGCCCCATCAGCTGGGCGCTGACCGCGTCGGCGGTGCGCTCCCAGTCCTCGGCGCTCAGCGGCAGCTCGACCTCGGAGTCCGAGCCTGCGCCGCCGGTCGAGCCGGACAGACCGGAACCCGAACCCGAGGTGCTCGAGCTCGATCCCGAGCCCGACCCGGTGATGTCGTCGTCCGGCATGATCGGGCCGCGCTGGATGAACGCGTCCTCCATGGCGACCAGGCGCTGCCAGTCCGGGCCGGTGAGGATCGCCTCCAGCTCGGCCAGACGCTCGCCCTGTACCACGCCCTTGGCGAAGGCGACCTCGCCGCGGGCGTCGCCGACGTGGCCGGCGAACTCGCTGAGTTGTCCCGGCGGCAACTGGCCGGTCAGCATCGCGGTGATGCCGATGGAGGCGGCACGGACGGTGGCCTCGCCCGCGCGCAGCAGGTGCACCGCGTTGTAGAGCGCGACCGCGATCTCGGGCGAGGGCGCGATCCTCGCCGCGACCAGCGAGGCCTGCACGACGGTGTCGATCACCGCGTTGAAGACCATGGAGACCTGGGTGGCCGGGATGACCCTGGCGTCGATCGCGCTGCGCAGCTGCGGGAGCTGGTCGTAGATTGCGCGGTAGCCCTCGATGTCGCCGCCGGTCGCGGCGTTGGCGCTCCTGGCCGCCTGGGCCAGGTCGTAGAGTCCGTCGAGCGCGGCGTCGGCATTGCGCCGGGCGGCGACCAGGCTCTCGGTGCCGCGCGGCGAGCCGGCCAGGTGCAGCAGGGATGCCTGCCGCTCGTCCTGCACCGCCTCGATCATGCGGATCGCCGGGGTGGTCACCTCGGACGCGACGACGGCGAAGTCCTTGGACTCCTGGCTGTCCTCGATCAGGTAGATGGCACCGCCGATGCCGATGGTGAGCAATGCGAGGCTCGGGATGAGCACGATTGCCAGCAGTCGGGTTCTGATTCCGATGGGTCCGCGATTTCGTGCGCGAGAACTCGGCTTCAGCACATCGGTCGGTAATACGCGCTTGATACTGCTGCTGATCACCGATCTTGCCTTCTCCGGGCATTGAGTGCCCTATGTGCGGATATCTGCGCCACCCTATCGAGTGCTTGATCACATACGCAAGGAAACGGACATCTCCGCACCGGCAACTTCGCTTCCCTCCGGCGGGTCGCGACGGCGGGCGTGGCGCGGCGGCCACGGCGGGGATGGAAGCGGTTCGGACAGAAGAAAACCCGGGGCGACAGTACGTCGGCCCCGGGTTCTCCCGGTGGTAGCGGGGACAGGATTTGAACCTGCGACCTCTGGGTTATGAGCCCAGCGAGCTACCGAGCTGCTCCACCCCGCGTCGGTGTGTCCCCAACCTTACACAGGTCGCGACGGGGACACCTAATCGCCTGGTCGAGGCCGTTTCTCGGCGGCTTCCTCGCCGATCCGGCCGACGTGCCCTCAGCCGAACTCCACGCCCTGGGCCAGCGGCAGTTCGGCGGAGTAGTTGATCGTGTTCGTCGCCCTGCGCATATACGCCTTCCAGGAGTCCGAGCCGGATTCGCGACCGCCGCCGGTGTGTTTCTCGCCGCCGAACGCGCCGCCGATCTCCGCGCCCGAGGTGCCGATATTGACATTCGCGATTCCGCAATCCGATCCGTCCGCGGCGAGGAATCGTTCCGCCTCGCGCTGATCGCCGGTGAACACCGCAGAGGAAAGTCCCTGCGGCACCGCGTTGTGGAGTTCGACGGCCTCGCTGAAATCGCGGTAGGTGAGCACGTACAGGATCGGCGCGAAGGTCTCCTCGCGCACCACCTCGGTCTGTCCCGGCATGCGCACCAGGGCCGGGCGCACGTAGTACGCGTCGGGACCGGCCACATCGACACGCTCACCGCCGCAGACGAGTTCGCCGCCGTCGGCGGTCGCGCGCGCCAGCGCCGAGCGCATGGCCTCGTGCGCCCCGCCGTGGATCAGCGGCCCGACGAGCACACCCTCGGCGCGCGGATCGCCCACGCGCAGCCCGCGAAAGACCTGCGCCAGCCGCTCCACCAGCCGGTCGGCGACCTCCTCGTGCACGATCAGCCTGCGCAGCGTGGTGCAGCGCTGGCCCGCGGTGCCCGCGGCGGCGAACACGATGGCGCGCACCGCCAGCTCGAGATCCGCCGACGGCGTGACGATCGCGCCGTTGTTGCCGCCCAGTTCCAGCAGGCAGCGGCCGAACCGGGCGGCCACCCGAGGGGCGACCGCGCGGCCCATGCGCACCGAACCGGTGGCGCTGACCAGTGCCACCCGCTCGTCGTCGGCCAGCCGCTGTCCGAGTGCGGCATCCCCCTGGATCAGCTGGTGGATCCTCGGGTCCGCGCCGGCCCGGTCGGCGGCGCGGCGCACCAGGCCGTGGCAGGCCAGCGCGGTCAGCGGGGTCAGCTCGGAGGGCTTCCACACCACCGGGTCGCCGCAGACCAGCGCGATCGCGGCATTCCACGCCCACACCGCGACCGGGAAGTTGAACGCCGAGATCACCCCGACCACCCCGAGCGGGTGCCAGGTCTCCATGAGCCGGTGCCCCGGTCGCTCCGAGGGCATGGTGCGCCCGTACAGCTGACGCGACAGGCCGAGGGCGAACTCGCAGACGTCGATCATCTCCTGCACCTCGCCCAGCGCCTCGGAGCGGATCTTGCCCGCCTCCAGGGTGACCAGTGCGGCCAGATCGCTCTTGTGCGCCACCAGCAGCCCGGCCAGCTCGCGCACCACCGCCGCCCGCATCGGCGCAGGCACGGTGCGCCAGGCGCGGAACGCCTCGGCCGCCTCGGCGATCGCCGCGTCGGCGGAGGCCGTGTCGTCCGGGGCGAGGGTGAGCAGGCGCTCGCCGGTGATCGGGGTGCGCGCGACCAGCGACCCGGGCGCGGGCGGCGCGACACCGAGCGCGCGCAGCGCGGCGGCGGCGGATTCGGCGAGCGGGGTAGCCGGGACGGTGCCGGTGGTTGCGGTCATCGCTTGTTCCCCTTCGGTTTCGGGCCGGGAGACGGTGCGGGCAGGGCGACCGGACCTCGGCCGATGGTGATCGCGGACAACTTCTCGACACGGTGTGCGCGAGCTGGGTTAGCCTTCGCTGGTGGCGGATACACCGGCGAAACCTGCTCTCGACGACATCGATCGTCTGCTGATTCGAGAACTGATGGCCGACGGGCGCGCCACCTTGTCGAACCTGGCCGAGAAGGCGAGTCTGTCGGTCTCGGCGGTGCAGTCGCGGGTGCGCAGGCTCGAGGCGCGCGGGGTGATCCGGGGATACAGCGCCGATGTCGATCCCGAGGCACTTGGGCAGTTGCTGTCGGCATTCGTCGCGATCACTCCTCTCGATCCCTCCCAGCCCGACGACGCGCCCGCGCTGCTGCAGAACATCCCCGGCATCGAGGCGTGCCATTCGGTAGCCGGCGACGAGAGCTACATCCTGCTGGTGCGGGTGGCCTCGCCCCGGCATCTCGAGCAGTTGCTGCAGGAGATCAGGGCGACGGCGAATGTGCGTACCCGGAGCACGATCATCTTGCAGACATTCTATGACAAGTAGCGTGACGCCGTAATTCGTACGGCGTGTCGTGGACGGTGCCTGAAATGTTTCGTATCCTGCGGGTGTGAGCCTCGAACTGGAACGACCCCGGCCAGGCACCGGTACCGCCTCGGAGCTCGTCCCGGCGGACCGGGTCCACGACGTGCTGTCGGCGCATCTGCTCGTCGACGGTTTCCCGCTGGTGCTCGACCTGCGCGCCTCGCACGGCCGCGTGCTCGTCGACCGGCGCGACGGCACCGCCTACCTCGACATGTTCGGCTTCTTCGCCTCCAACGCGCTCGGCATGAACCACCCGGCGCTGGCCGAGGACGAGCGGTTCCGCGCCGAACTTGCCGACGCGGCCGTGAACAAGCCGAGCAACTCCGACATCTACACCGTCGAGATGGCCGCCTTCGTGGACACGTTCGCGCGCGTGCTCGGCGACCCCGGACTGCCGCACCTGTTCTTCGTCGACGGCGGCGCGCTGGCGGTGGAGAACGCGCTCAAGGTCGCCTTCGACTGGAAGAGCAGGCACAACGAGGCGGCGGGCCGTCCGGCCGCGCTCGGCACCAGGGTCATGCATCTGACCGGCGCCTTCCACGGCCGCTCCGGCTACACCATGTCGCTGACCAACACCGATCCGGTGAAGACGGCCCGCTTCCCCGCCTTCGACTGGCCCCGCATCGAGACCCCGTGCGTGTGCGCCGAGCACGACGTGGCCGAGGCCGAGGCCTGTGCGCTGGCGCAGGCCGGCCGGGCCTTCGCCGAGCATCCGCACGACATCGCCTGCTTCATCGCCGAACCCGTCCAGGGTGAGGGCGGCGACCGGCACCTGCGCCCGGAGTTCCTGCGCGCGATGCAGCGGCTGTGCCACGAGCACGACGCGCTGTTCGTGCTCGACGAGGTGCAGACCGGCGTCGGCGGCACCGGCACGGCCTGGGCCTACCAGCAGCTCGGGCTGGAGCCGGACGTGGTGGCCTTCGGCAAGAAGTCGCAGGTGTGCGGGATCATGGCGGGCGGCCGGGTGGACGAGGTGCCCGACAACGTCTTCGCCGTCAGCTCCCGGCTGAACTCCACCTGGGGCGGCAATCTCACCGACATGGTGCGCGCCCGCCGCATCCTCGAGGTGATCGAACGCGACGGGCTCTTCGAACGTTCCCGCGAGCTCGGCGAACACCTGCTTGCCCGGCTGGAGGCGCTGGCCGAGGCGCACTCCTGCGTCACCGAGCCGCGCGGGCGCGGGCTGATGTGCGCGATCACGCTGGCCACCCCGGAACTGCGGGACGCCGTGGTGACCGCGGTGCGGGAGCGCGAGCACGTGCTCATCCTCGGCTCGGGGCCGCGCAGCATCCGGTTCCGGCCGCCGCTGACGGTCACCGCCGAGGAACTCGACCGGGCCGTCGACGCCCTGGACCGGGTGCTCGCCGCCCTCGAATGACCAGCCGTTCGCCGGTGGCGGTCGGCCGGTCGTCGTCGGCGGGTGCTGCTCAGGTCGGCCGCAGTCCCAGCGCGCCCTCGGCGAACCGGGTGACCGCGCTCCTGGCCGCCGCCAGCGCGGGCTCCTGCCCGTCCCGCGCCCAGCCGGTGATCTCGGCCCAGCCGTCCGCGCCGGGGGTGAGCACGATCTCGGCCACCAGTTCGGCGGTGGTCGGCTCGCACACCGCCCACGCGTAGCGGCGGTCGGACTCCCACTCGGCGGCGCGGCGGGCCACGTGCCCGGGATCGGTGACGCCGCCCGCGGCGAGTGCGGGCCGGTCGTCGATGCGGTCGTCGGCGCGCAGGGCGCGCAGGTACCAGCCGCCCGCGTTGATCTCGATCGGTTCCATCTCGCCGCTCCTCGCTCGTCCGCCCGCGCGCCCGGCCGATGCGTGCCGTCGTCCGCGCGGCCAGGGTCAGGCTAGCGGCCCCGGTGTCCGCCGCATCACGCTGCTCGGGGTCGGCGCAGGCGGGTAGGCTCCGGTTACGGCTCGACCCCGCGGGATCGCCGCGGGGCGGCGGCCGGTGCGGGGGCCGGGGGAGTCCGGGTTTGCCGGGCGCGGGTGCGACCGGGACGCGATCGCGAGGTGTGATCCGGGCGCGTCGACATGACTGGAGGTGCGCGATGGCGGCTGCGCGGTTCGGTCACTCGCTGTTCGGTCACTACCGCCTGGAACGGGCGCTGGGCAGCGGCGGGATGGGCCAGGTCTGGGCCGCTGACGACACCCGTGACGGCCGCCGTGTCGCCCTCAAGCTGCTGCCCGCCGAACTGGCCGCCGACGAGGGCTATCGCGCCCGCTTCGAACGTGAGGCCGTCCTCGCCGCCGCCCTGCGCGATCCGCACATCCCCGCCATCAACGCGCACGGCGCCGTCGACGGACGGCTGTTCATCGACATGGAACTCGTCGAGGGCGCCGACCTGTCCGCGCGGCTGGCCGAGCACGGCCCGCTCGACCCGCACACCGCCCTGGACATCCTCGCCCAGATCGCGGCCGCCCTGGACGCCGCGCACGCGGCGGGCCTGGTGCACCGCGACGTCAAGCCCGCCAACATCCTGGTCCGCCCAGACGGCTGGGCCTATCTCATCGATTTCGGCATCGCCCGCACCCTCGGTCAGACCTCGGTCACCGCCACCGGCCTGACCATCGGCACCTGGGCCTACATGGCCCCCGAGCGGTTCACCGGGCACGCCGACGCCCGCTCCGACATCTACTCCCTGGCCTGCGTGCTGTTCGAAACCCTCACCGGCCGCCGCCCCTACGGCGACACCGAACCCGCCCAGCAGATGCACGGCCACCTCATGACCGACGCCCCCCGCGCCTCGGCCGCCAACCCCGCCGTCCCGCCCGCCCTGGACGAGGTGATCGCCCTCGGCATGGCCAAGGACCCCGCCGCGCGCCCCGCGAGCGCGGGAGCGTTCGTCCGCGCCGCCCACGCGGCCCTCGCCTGCGGCCCGGCGAAGCCCGCCACCGCCAGGTATCCCGTCGCGGCCGGTCCCGCCGACGCGGGCGCCCCCCGAT
>NZ_JARWRU010000870.1 GCF_029867845.1 Nocardia farcinica
GCGGCGCTCGCCCACTACGACGACGTGTCCACCTGCTGGGCGCTCGCGGTGGCGGGTGGTGGGCTGGTCTACAACCACCACCGGCGGCCGGGTGACCAGCGCGCCCGCCAGGTCGAGCCGGCGCGCCATGCCGCCGGAGTAGGTGCCCGCCCTGCGGTCGGCGGCGGCCTCCAGTCCGAGTTCGGCCAGCAGCGACCTGGCGCGGTCGGTGGCCTCGCGGCGGTTCATGCCGTAGAGGCGGGCCACCATGCGCAGGTTCTCGAACCCGGTGAGGTTGGCGTCGACGGCCGCGTACTGGCCGGACAAGCCGATGCGCTGGCGGGCCGAGGCGGGATCGCGCAGCACGTCCACGCCCGCCACCCGCACGCTGCCCTCGGTCGGGCGCAGCAGCGTGGTGACGATGCGCACGGTCGTGGTCTTGCCCGCGCCGTTCGGGCCGAGCAGGCCGAGCACGGTGCCCGCGGGGATCTCCAGGTCGATCCCGTCGAGCACCCTGGTCCTGCCGTAGTTCTTGACCAGCCCGCGCACCTCCACCGCCGCGCTCATCGGCGTCCGCCTTCCCTGCTCCGGCGTCCGATCTGCCTGCCTGAGCCGGGTCGCCCGGCTGGTCTGAGCTGCCTGACTGCTCTGTGCCCGCCCCGGCGCGCGCCGGTCGCCTCACTCACCTGGGTTCTCCTTCGTCGGATGGACTTCGCCGTCCAGATACGCCCGCAGCAGCGGTCCGATCCGGTCGAGCGCTTCGGGGGTGGTCATCGCCGCGTGCGAGCACGCCACCTCGTGCTCGATCACCGCGCCCGCCACGTACGGCCCCCAGGCCGCCGCGCGCCGGTCGGGGTCGGCGAGGTTGATCTCGTCGGCGGCGGCGTGGAAGAAGACCAGGTCGCCGTCGAAGACGCGGGGCCGGAAGCCGTGCGCCAGCATCGTGCCGGTGTGGTATTCGCGGAACAACCCGCGCAGGTGGTCGTCGGTCAGCGCCGCGAACGGGCCGGGCTGTTCGCGCAGCAGCCGCGCCGCCCGGTCCACGTCCAGGTCGGGACCAGCGTGCTCGCCGAGGTCGATGCCGAACTCGGCGCAGATCTCCGCGGCCGAGGGCATCGCCCGGTCCAGCCAGCGGTCGGTGAGCCGGTGACTGTCGAGCATGGCCAGGGTGGCCACCTCGTCACCGTCCTCGCGCAGGCGCACCGCGATCTCGTGGGCGATCAGCCCGCCGAGCGACCAGCCCGCCAGGTGATAGGGGCCCTGCGGCTGGATCGAGCGGATGACCCCGACGTAGTGCTCGGCCGCCTCGGCCATGTCCGCGAATCCGGCGGTGCCGGTGACATGCGGGGACTGCAAACCGTAGACCGGCAGATCCGAGGGCAGATGGGCCAGCAGCCCGGCATAGCACCAGGACAGGCCGACGCCGGGCGGCACGCAGAACAGCGCGGGCCTGCTGCCGCCGGGTCGCAGCGGCAGCACCGGCGCCAGCGCGGCGGTCACCGCGGCCGCCGGGTCGGCGTCGGACAGCTTGGCCGCCACCGCGGCGGGTGTGGCGTCGCCGAACATGACCTGCACCGGCATGTCGATGCCCGCCGCGCGCAGTTCGGCGACCACCTTGGTGGCCAGCAGCGAGTTGCCGCCGAGTTCGAAGAACCCGTCGTCGACGCCGACCCGTTCCACCCCGAGCACCGAGGCGTAGGCCGCGCACACCGCCGCCTCGACCGCCGTGCTCGGCGCCCGGTATTCCCCCGACCCGGTGAACACCGGCTCCGGCAGCTTGCCGCGGTCGAGCTTGCCGGTCGGTCCGAGCGGTACCTCGTCGATGAGCATGATCGACTGCGGCACCATGTAATTCGGCACCAGCGCGGCGGTGTGCGCGGTCAGTTCCGCGGTCGTGACCGCGAAACCGGGATGCGGCTTGACGTACGACACCAGGGCCGTGCTGCCCGCCGCCGTCTTGTGGCCGAAGGTGGCCGAGATCGCCACCGCCGGGTGCTTGGCCAGCGCGGCATCGATCTCGCCGAGTTCGATGCGGAAGCCACGGATCTTGACCTGGTGGTCGACGCGGCCCACGTACTCCACCTCGTCGAGCGCGGCGGGCCGCCTGCGCACCAGGTCGCCGGTGCGGTACATCCGCTCCCCCGGCTTGCCGTAGGGATTGGCGACGAACCGCTGCGCGGTCAGGCCGGGCCGGCCGAGGTAGCCGCGGGCCAGCGCGCCGCCGGACAGGTACAGCTCGCCGGTCACGCCCACCGGGCAGGGGTGCAGCCGCCGGTCGAGGATGCTCGCGCCGACGCCGCGGATCGGCCCGCCGATGGTGATGGGCCCGTCCGGGACCAGCGCCCGCGACATGAACGTGACGATGGTGGTCTCGGTCGGTCCGTACACGTTGTAGAGATTGCGGCCCGCCGACCACCGGTTGGCCATGTCCGGCGGCAGTGCCTCGCCGCCCACGAGCACGTGCCGCAGCGCGGTCACCGGCTCCGGGTCGACCGTGCCGAGCGCGGAGGTGGTGATGAAGGCGTGGGTGATCTCCTCCTCCACCAGCGTGCGCGTCAGCTCGGCGCCGCCGATCACTCCCCGCGGCGCGATGACCAGGGTGGCCCCGCCGCCGAGGGCGAACAGCAGGTCGAGCATGACGGCGTCGAAACTGGGGGTGGCGAAGTTGAGCACCCGGTCGGCCGGGCGCACGTCGTAGCGGTGCGCGCATTCGGCCGCGAAATTGGACAGGCCCCCGTGCGAGACGACCACGCCCTTGGGCCTGCCGGTGGACCCCGAGGAGTAGATGACGTAGGCGGGGTTCTCCAGCCGCAGCGGGGCGCGCCGGTCGCGCTGGCTGACCGGGGCGGGTGAGGCGGCCAGCACGGCGGCGCGGAACCGCTCGTCGTCCAACAGGATCCAGCCGGACTCGGCGGGCAGGCGGTCGCGATGCTCGGCCAGGGTCAACCCCAGGCCTGCGCCGGAGTCGGCGAGCATGTGCCGCACCCGGTCGGCCGGGTAGTTCGGGTCGACCGGCACGAAGGCCGCGCCCGTCTTGGTCACCGCGAGCATGGCCGCGATCGCCTCGACCGAACGGGTGAAGCCCAGTGCCACCAGGGTTTCCGGGCCCGCGCCCGCGGCGATCAGCACCCGTGCCAGCCGGTTGGTCCAGCGGTCGAGCGCCTCGTAGGTGATCTCGGTGCCGTCGCTGCACAGCGCCACCCCGTACGGGTCCCGCGCGGCCGCGGCGGCGAACACCTCGGGGAAGGTGACCGGCCGGTCGGCGGGCGCGCCGCGCACCTCGGCCAGCCCCGACCACTCCACCGGGTCGAGCAGTTGCAGATCGCCGACGTGGGTTGCCGGGGCGGCGGCGATGCCCGCGATGAGCCTGCGCAGCCGCTTGCCGAGGGCCAGGGCCGTCGACTCGTCGAACAGGTCGGCGGCGTAGGTGACGGCCAGGGTGATGCCGTCGGGTTCGCGCAGCGGGGTGTGCGATTCGGTGAGGGTGAACTGCAGGTCGAACTTGGCGATGCCGGTGTCGACGTCCTCGGCCTCGATGCGCAGGCCAGGCAGTTCCAGCACTCGCACCGGGTGGTCGCGCACCGAGAGCATCACCTGGAACAGCGGGTGGTGCGATTGCGAGCGCGCCGGGTTGAGCACCTCCACCAGCCGCTCGAACGGCAGGTCGGCGTGGGCGAAGGCGTCCAGGTCGGTCTCGCGGATCTCGCGCAGCAGGTCGGTGAAGCGCGCGTTCGGGTCGATGCGGGTGCGCAGGACCAGCGTGTTGACGAACATGCCGATCATCCGGTCCAGCGCGGGATGGCCGCGTCCCGCGATGGCGGTGCCGACGGGAATGTCGTCGGTGCCGGTCATCCGGTGCAGCAGCACCGCCAGCGCCGCGTGCAGCACCATGTACATGCTGACGTTGTTGGCCACCGCCACCCGATGCAGCTCGCGGTGGGTGTAGGCGTCGATCGCGCACTCGACGGTGCCGCCGCGATAGGAGGGCACCGGCGGGCGCGGCCGGTCGGCGGGTACGGCCAGCAATTCCGGGCTGCCGTCGAGGGTGCGCGCCCAGTAGTCGAGCTGGCGGCTCAGCGGCGAGGCCGGGTCGTCCTCGGAACCGAGGGTCTCCTGCCAGAGCGTGTAGTCGGCGTACTGCAGTTCCGGCTCGGGCCAGTCGTGGTCACGTCCGGCGCAGGCCGCCCGGTAGGCGGCGGCCACGTCGGCGGCCAGCGGTTCCAGCGACCAGCCGTCGATGGCGATGTGGTGCACCACCAGCACCAGCACGTTCTGGGTGGCGGTGGCCGGGGTGGCGACGCCGAGGTCGGCGGCGTCGGCGAGGGTGATCAGCGCGGCGCGCAGCGGCGGGGCGGCGGCCAGGTCGAAGCCACCGGCCGCGAAGCCGCGCACGGTGGCGGCGACCTCCTCCTCGGTGACCGTGGCGGTGTAGAGCGTCACCGCGGCCTCGGCCGGGTCGAGCACCACCTGGGCGGGCACACCGTCGATCTCCGGGTAGACGGTGCGCAGCGACTCGTGGCGGCGCTGCACCTCGCGCAGGGCGCTGACCAGCGCGGGCAGTTCCAGCTTGCCGTGCAGGCGCAGCACGACGGGCACGTTGTAGGCCGCCGAGCTGTTGCCCGTGCTGTCGGCGCCCGCGTTGAAGCGGTCGAGGAACCACAGCCGCTGCTGGGCCGCGGAGAGCGGAATACGCTCCGGCCGTCGCCGTTTCGTCGGCGCAGGCCGCTCGTGGCCGGGTTCGGCGCCCACCCGCGAGTCGAGCTCGGCGGCGATCCCCGCGACGGTGGGCGCGGCGAACACCGTGCGCACCTCCAGCCTGACCCCGGTCTCGGCGGCCAGCCGGGCGACCAGCTGGGTGGCAAGCAGCGAGGTGCCACCGATCTCGAAGAAGTTGTCTCCGGCGCCGATGCCCTCGGTGCCGAGCAGATCGCCCATGACGGCGGCGACCAGGCGCTCGCTCGCGGTCTCGGGTTCACGGCCGGCGCTCGCGCCGAGCAGGACCGGCTCGGGCAGCGCCGCGCGATCCAGTTTGCCCACCGGGGTCAGTGGAATGGAGTCGAGCACGGTGATGCTCGCCGGCACCATGTGCGCGGGCAGCCGCCGGGCCACGTGCGCCCTGATCTCCGCCACATCCAGTGCTGTCCCGGCCTGCCCCGCCACGTCCGATCCCGCCACCGGCTCGGCTGCCTCGCTGGCGGGGCGCACGAACGACACCAGGCGGTCGGCGCCGTTGATGCGGCGGACCTCGGTGTGCGCGAAGCAGATTCGTGGATGGGCGGTGAGGGTGGCGTCGATCTCGCCGAGTTCGATGCGGAAACCGCGCATCTTCACCTGGAAGTCGCTGCGGCCGAGGTAGACCAGCGAACGCTCGGGCGTCCAGCGCACCACGTCACCGGTGCGGTACATCCGCTGTCCCGGCTCGCCGTACGGGTCGGCGACGAACCGGGCGGCGGTGAGGGCGAAGCGGTCCAGGTAACCCGCGGCCACGCCTGGGCCGCCGAGGTAGAGCTCGCCGGGCACGCCGACCGGGACGGGCCGCAGCCGTTCGTCGAGCACCACCGCGTGCGCGCCGCGCACCGGCGTGCCGATGGTGATCGGCTCGCCCGCCACCAGCGGGGCCGACATGGTGGCCACGATGGTGGTCTCGGTCGGGCCGTAGACATTGAGCATCCTGCGGCCGTTCGCCCAGCGCGCCACCAGTTCCGGGCCGAGTGCCTCGCCGCCGACCATCAGGCCGCGCAGCTCGGGCAGCGCGTACCGCTCGCGATCGATGGTGGCCATGGCGGCGGGGGTGATGAAGGCGTGCGTGATGCGCTGGCGTTCGAGCAGTTCGGCCAGCTCGTCGCCACCGTAGATCTGCGGCGGGCAGATCACCATGGTGGCGGCCGGGCCGAGCGCCAGCAGCAGATCCAGCACCGCGGCGTCGAAGCTCGGGGTGGCGAAGTGCAGTGTGCGCGCGTCGCTCTCGCTGCCGATCCGGTCGCGCATCTCGTCGGCGAAGTCGGCGAGCCCGGCCTGGGTGACGGCAACGCCCTTGGGGGTGCCGGTGGAGCCGGAGGTGTAGACGACATAGGCGACGTCGGCCGCGCGGGCGGGACGGACCGGCTCGCCTGCGCCGAGCGGATGGCTCGGGTAGTCCTCCAGTTCGGCGCGCATGAGCGGGTCGTCGAGCACCAGCCAGCCGGTCGGCGCGCAGGTCCGCAGAGCGGCGGCGTGCGCGGCGACGGTCAGGCCGAGGGCCACCCTGTCGCCGGAGCCGAGGCCGCGGGCGATGAGCGCGCGGGCCAGCCGGTTGGCGCGCCGGTCGACCTCGGCGTAGGACAACCGGGTGCCGTCGGCCACCGCTTCCACGGCGGTGCGGCGCGGGCCCCGGCGCACGGCGTCGGCGAAGTAGGCGGCCAGGGTGCGCACCCCGCCGGGCAGCTGGGAGCTGCCGAACCGGGCGAAGGGCTTCGCGCCCCGCACCGGCGCGAAGTGCGCGCGCTCGATGTCGGTGCGCGCGTCGATGTCGCGGACGAGCACCGTCGGGTCGGCGCAGACCGCCGCGAGCACGCGGGCGAAGCGGTCGGCCAGAATGCGCACGGTGCCCGCGTCGAAGAGCTCGGCGGCGTAGACGAAGGCGAACGCCGGGTCGCTCTCGGCGGTGCGACCGGAATCGCCCGCGGTGACGCGGAGTTCGAGATCGAACTTGGCCGCCGCGATGTCGAGTTCCTCGGCGCGCACGTGCAGCCCGGGCAGGCGCAGCGCCGGTGCGGGCGTGTCCTGGACGGTGAGGGCCACCTGGACGACCGGTCGCCGCGCGCCGGAGCCCGCGGACCGGCCGATCTCCTCGACGACGCGTTCGAAGGGGACGTCGGCGTGGGCGATGGCGGCCAGTTCGTTGTCGCGGTCGGCGTGCAGCAGATCGGTGAACGGGCGGTCCGGGTCGACGTCCGAGCGCAGGATCAGGGTGTTGACGAACATGCCGACCAGCTCGTCGAGCGCGGTGTCCGTGCGGCCGGCCACCGGGGTGCCGATGACGATGTCGCGGCCGCCGGTGACGGCGCGCAACAGCACGGCCAGCGCCGACCGCACCACCATGAACAGGCTCACGCCCTGCTGCCGCGCCAGCACGGCCAGTGCCCCGCGCAGTTCGGCGGGCAGCTCGAATTCGACGGCGCCGGAACGATAGTGGCCGTCATCCGGGCGGGGTCGGTCATAGGGCAGCGGCAGTTCCTCCGGCAGCTCGGCGAGCGCCTCGCGCCAGTAGGACAGCTGCGCGCCCGCCGCGCTGCCCGGGTCGTCGGCGTCGCCCAGGCAGGCGCGCTGCCACAGCCCGAAGTCGGCGTACTGCACCGGCAGCGGCGACCACGCCGGCGCCTCGCCCGCGCACCGGGCCTGGTAGGCGATGACCAGGTCGCGGGTCAGCGGCGCCAGTGACCAGCCGTCGGCGGCGATGTGGTGCAGCACGATGCCGAGCAGGTGGCGATCGGCTCCGGTGCGCAGCAGCATGACCCGCAGCGGAGTGTCGGTGGTGAGGTCGAAGCCGGTGCGGGCGAAGGTGGTCAGCCGAGCGACGGCGGTGTCGGGATCGGCGTCGGCGAAGCGGGTTTCGGGCAGAGCGGCGGCGACCGGGAGCACCACCTGGTGGGCGCCCGCGCCGTCCTCGGGGAACACCGTGCGCAACACCTCGTGGCGTTCCACCAGGTCGACCAGGGCGGCGCGCAGGGCGTCCAGGTGCAGCGGGCCGTCGACGCGCAGCGCGAAGGCGATGTTGTAGGCGCTGGATTCGGGGGCGAACCGGTTGAGGAACCACAGCCGCTGCTGCGGCAGCGACAGCGGCAGCCTGGCCGGACGCGGGTCGGCGGCGGTCAGCGGGATGCGCGTGGTGCGCGGCGCGGTGGCCACCCTGGCGGCCACCCCGGCGACGGTCGGAGCGTCGAAGATCTCCCGCACCGGCAGTTCGGTGCCGAACTCGGCGTGCAGGGCCGCGGTCAGCCTGGTCGCCAGCAGCGAGGTGCCGCCGATGTCGAAGAAGCTGTCCTCGGCGCCGGGCACCGGCCTGCCGAGCACCTGCGCGAAGACCGCGGCCACCCGGCGTTCGGTGTCGGTGCGCGGGGCGCGGGTCGGGCCGGCGGCGCCGAATTCCGGTGCGGGCAGCGCCTTGCGGTCCACCTTGCCCGAGGGCGTGGTCGGCACCGCGTCGAGCACCGTGATCGCGGCGGGCACCATGTAGCCGGGCAGCCGGTCGCGCACGGTGGCCAGGATGTCCGCGCCGTGCGGGGCGGCGCCGGGCTCGGCGGTCACGTAGGCGGCCAGCCGCGGATGCCCGTACTCGTCGGTGTGCACGACGGTCATGGCGAAGCCGACGCCGGGGTGCTCGCGCAGCGCGTGGTCGATCTCGCGCAGTTCGATGCGGAAGCCGCGGATCTTGACCTGGTCGTCGGCGCGGCCGAGGAAACGCAGCGTGCCCGCCGCGTCGGTGACCACCAGGTCGCCGGTGCGGTACATGCGCTCGCCGCGCCTGCCCAGCGGGTTGGCCGGGAAACGTTGCGCGGTCAGGCCGTTGCGGCCCAGATAGCAGCGGGCCAGGCCGGGACCGGACAGGTACAGCTCGCCGGGTGTGCCGGGCGGCACCGGCCGCAGCCGGGCGTCGAGCACGAACAACCGCATGCCGCGCACCGGCCTGCCCAGCGGCACCGGCTGTCCGGCCGTCATGGCGGTGGAGGCGGTCGCGGCCACCGTGGCCTCGGAGGGGCCGTACATGTTGTGCATGCGGTAGCGCACGGCCCAGGTGTCGACCAGGTCGTCGGGGCAGGCCTCGCCGCCGACGATCACCGTGGACAGCTCGGGCAGATCGTCGGGCGGCACGGTGGCCAGGGCGGCGGGCGTGACGAAGGCGTGCGTGACACGTTCGGCGCGCAACAGATCGGCCAGCACCCGTCCGCCGTACACCTCCGCCGGGGCGATCACCATGGTCGCTCCCCCGGCGAAGGCCAGCAGCAATTCCAGCACGGAGGCGTCGAAGCTCGGCGAGGAGAAGTGCAGGGTGCGCGAGCCGACGCCGACGCCGAACAGGTGCATCTGCTCGTGCGCAAGCGAGGACAGACCGGCGTGGGTGACCACGACCGCCTTCGGTGTGCCGGTCGAGCCGGAGGTGTAGATCAGGTAGGCCGGGTGGGCGACGCGCAGCGGCAGCAGCCGGTCGGCGTCGGTGAGCGGTTCGGCGCTGTGGCGGGCCAGTTCGGCGGCGAATTCGGCAGAGCCGAGCACCAGCCAGTCCGAGGGGGTGCGGGCGTGCCTGCCGCGTTCGGCGGCGGGCCAGGCGGGCAGCGCCGCCGTCGAGCCGGGCAGGGTCAGGCCGAGCAGGGCCCCGGAGTCGGCGAGCATGTGCGCGATGCGTTCCCTCGGGTAGCCGGGGTCGACCGGCACGTAGGCCGCGCCGGTCTTGGCGACGGCCCAGATGGCGGTGATGGCGTCCAGGCCGCGTGGCATGGCGACCGCGACCACGGTCTCCGGCGCGGCCCCGTGCGCGACGAGGGCGCGGGCCAGCCGGTTGGAGCGCGCGTCGAGTTCGGCGTAGGTGGTGTCGAGATAGCCGACGCCGGGCTCGAGGTGGCGCACGGCCACGGCATCGGGCACCCGCGCGGCGGTCTCGGTGAGCATCCTGGCCAGGGTGACCGGCGGGTCGGCGGGGGCGGCGGCCAGCGGGGCGAGCCTGGCGAGTTCACGGGCGTCGAGCAGCTCGATGTCGCCGACCGGCAGCGCGGGCGCGGCCAGCGCGGTCTCCAGCACGGTGACGAACCGGCGGGCGAAGGCCTCGACCGTGTCGTGGTCGAACACGTCGGTGGCATAGACGAATTCGGCTTCCAGCGCGCCGTCGGCGCGACCGTCGTGCACCTCGAGGTGCAGGTCGAACTTGGCGATCTCGGCGGCCACCTCCAGCACCTCGGCGATGACGCCGGGCAGTTCGACGCGCAGGTCCGGCCTGTGGTCGTAGGACAGCATCACCTGGAACAGCGGGTGCCTGCCGGTGGCGCGCTCCGGGTTGACCGCCTCCACCAGGCGCTCGAAGGGCACGTCGGCGTTGGCGAAGGCGTCGAGGTCGGTGTCGCGGACCACCTCGAGCAGCCGCTCGAAGCCGGCTCCCTGATCCACCCTGGTGCGCAGCACGAGCGTGTTGACGAACATGCCGACCAGCTCGTCCAGCGCCGGATCGGAGCGGCCCGCGATGGGAGTGCCGATGGCGATGTCGGTGCTCGCGCACAGCCGGGACAGCAGGGCGGCCAGCGCGGCGTGCAGCACCATGAACAGGCTCACCCCGCGCCCGGCGGCGAATTCGTGGGCGGCGGAACGGGTTCCGGGGTCGATGGTGAAGCGCACCCGGCCCGCGGCGGCGTTCCTGCGCGGCGGGCGCGGCCGGTCCAGCGGCAGGTCGAGCTGGTCGGGCAGGCCGTCGAGCACCGAACGCCAGTAGGCGAGCTGGCGGTTGAGCCCGCTGTGCGCGTCGCCCTCGGCGCCGAGCAGCGCGCGCTGCCAGAGGGCGAAGTCGGCGTACTGCACCGGCAGCGGCGTCCATTCCGGGGCCTGCCCGCGGGAACGGGCGGTGACCGCGGCCATCAGGTCGCGGGCCAGCGGGGCGATGGACCAGCCGTCGCCGCTGATGTGGTGCAGCACGATGACGAAGACGTGCC
>NZ_JARWRU010000871.1 GCF_029867845.1 Nocardia farcinica
GGTTTTGTTTGCGGTACGGGTCGTTTACCCACACCTGTTCCCTATTGTGTGCTACGCCGGTGTTTTTCGCGCTAATTTTTTTTTCGTGCCCGACCACGACCGGATCCGCCGGGAACTGCGGGTGGCTCTGGAAGACGAAGGCTACGACGTCTCGGAAGCGCAGCAGGGCGAGGACGCGCTGACGCGCCTGCGCACCAGCGGGGCGCCCGACGTCATGATCGTCGAGTTGACGCTCGGCGACATGGACGGCTTCGAGTGCATCCGTGAGATCCGCCGCGACCACGACGTACCGATCATCGTCATCAGTTCCCGTGACGACACCCACGACGTGGTGGCCGCGCTCGAGGCCGGTGCCGACGACTTCGTCACCAAGCCCTTCGAGATCAAGGAGATCTCGGCCAGGATGCGAGCGCTGCGCAGGCGCGCGCGACTGGCCGCCGAGCGCGACGCGCCACGGGAGATCGTTCTCGCCGCCGATGAGCAGGCGCCGTTGCTGCTCGATCGGGAGGGTGGGTTGGTGCGCCGCGGTGAGGAGGAGGTCAAACTCACCCTCACCGAATTCCGGCTGCTGTGCGAACTCGCCGATGTGCCCGGCCGGGTGCTCAGCCGCTCGCAGTTGCTGGAAAAAGTCTGGGACGAGAACTTTTTCGGCGACGAACGCATCGTCGACGTCCACATGCGCAGGCTGCGCACGAAGATCGAGCACGACCCGTCCGATCCCCACATCGTGGTGACGGTGCGCGGGCTCGGTTACCGCCTCGACCTGCCCCGCTAGTCCGGGCTACCCGGACAGGCGCGGATCACGCGCGTTCTCGTGAATTTGTGTGGACAGGGTCACGTTTGCCCAGGTCGTCGCCGGGCTACGAAACATATTCGTAACGCAACCGCAAAGTGATCGACCAATTCACCGCAAAGTTGGGCGGTGAACCTGGATAGGTAGACAGACCCGTTGGGAGTTGTATGTCACCGCAAACCTTGTCCACGTACACCACGCTTTCGAACAAGACGCTTTCGCACGACGATTCGCATTCCGCCTCGTCCCGCCGCGCGCACTCGGTGCGTCCACGCCCGGTGACGCCACCGTGGGAGCAGTCCGACCGAGTCGGCATCGCGCTGATGCGGTCGCCGCAGCTGGGTGACGCGGCCGAGATCTGGCGGCTCGCCAAGGAATCCCGGGTTCTGGACACCAATTCCAGCTACGCCTATCTGTTGTGGTGCCGTGATTTCCCCGGCACCACGGTGGTCGCCGAAGTCGACGACAAGATCGTCGGTTTCGTGATCGGCTACCTGCGCCCGGAACGACCGGACACCGTTTTCGTCTGGCAGGTCGCGGTTTCGGCGAGCCAGCGCGGACGGGGCACCGGAACGGCGCTGATCGAACATTTGCTGGACCGCGTCGCGCCGCTCGGCGTGACCGCTCTGGAAACCACGATCTCCCCGGACAATCCGGCCTCGATCGCGATGTTCGCCGCGGTGGCCCGGCGCCGGGACGCCGAATTCACCAAGCGTCCGCTGTTCGAGCCGGAGGTGTTCCCGGACGAACACGAAGCCGAAGACCTCTACGAAATTTCGCCTATCACCAAGGAGATTCGATGATCAGCGCGGATACCACCGTTTTCGAGTCGCTCGAGTCCAATGTGCGCGGCTACTGCCGTTCGTGGCCGACCGTCTTCACCACCGCCAGCGGCGCCTGGCTGCGCGACGAGGAGGGCAAGGAATTCCTGGACTTCTTCGCCGGTGCGGGCGCGCTGAACTACGGGCACAACAACCCGGCGCTCAAGCAGCCGCTGATCGACTACATCGCCGGCGACGGCATCACCCACGGCCTTGACATGTCGACCACGGTCAAGCGTGAGCTGCTGGAGACTCTGCGCGACACCCTGTTCGCGCCCCGCGGCCTGGACTACAAGGTCCAGTTCCCCGGCCCGACCGGCGCCAACGCCGTGGAGGCCGCGCTCAAGCTGGCCCGCAAGGTGACCGGCCGTGAAACCGTCCTCAGCTTCACCAACGCCTTCCACGGCATGACCCTCGGCGCGCTGTCGGTCACCGGCAACGCCGCCAAGCGGGCGGGCGCGGGCGTCCCGCTGGTGCACGCCGCGCACATGCCCTACGACGGCTACTTCGACAACACCACCGCCGATTTCCAGTGGATGGAGCGCGTCCTCGACGACACCTCCTCCGGCTTCGACCGGCCCGCCGCGGTCATCGTGGAGACGGTGCAGGGCGAGGGCGGGGTGAACGTGGCGCGTGCCGAGTGGCTGCGCCACCTGGCCGGCCTGTGCGCCGAGCGCGAGATCCTGCTCATCGTCGACGACGTGCAGATGGGGTGCGGCCGAACCGGGCCGTTCTTCTCCTTCGAGGTCGCGGGCATCACCCCCGACATCGTGACGCTGTCGAAGTCGATCGGCGGCTACGGCCTGCCGATGGCGCTGGTGCTGTTCAAGCCCGAGCTCGACCAGTGGTCGCCGGGTGAGCACAACGGCACCTTCCGCGGCAACAACCCGGCCTTCGTCACCGCCACCGCCGCGCTGCGCAACTTCTGGTCCGACGGCGCGCTGGAGGCCTCCACCAAGGCCAAGGGCGAGCGGGTGGCCGCCGAGCTGGCCTCGGTCGCCGCGCAGTTCCCCGGCCTGACCACCCGCGGCCGCGGCCTGGTGCAGGGCATCGCCTTCGACGATCCCTCGCAGGCGGGCAAGGTGTGCCAGCTGGCCTTCGAGCACGGCCTGCTGGTGGAGACCTCGGGGTCGAGCGACGAGGTGGTCAAGCTGCTGCCGCCGCTGACCATCACCGACGACGAATTGGACCAGGGTCTGCGGATTCTGACCGGCGCCATCGACTCGGTGTGCACCGGCTGGGACCGTTCGGCCACCACGAAGGGAGCACAGGCATGATCGTTCGCACCACCGCCGAGATCACCGGCACCGAGCGCGACGTCGCGGGAGAGGGCTGGCGCAGCAAGCGCATCGTCCTCGGCGGCGACGGCGTCGGGTTCTCCTTCCACGAGACCACCATCCAGGCAGGCACCACCCACGTCTTCCACTACCAGAACCACATCGAGGCGGTCTGGCTGGTCGAGGGCGAGGGCACGCTGACCGACCTGGACAACGACCAGGTCTACACACTCGGCCCCGGCAGCATGTACCTGCTGAACGGGCACGAGAAGCACCGCCTGGAGGCCAGGACGCAGATGCGCATGATGTGCGTGTTCAATCCGCCGGTCACCGGGCAGGAGGTGCACGACGAGAACGGCGTCTATCCGCTGGTGGCGGTTCCCGCGAGCTGAACCGGCAGCGGGAGGCCCGGATGCCGGGCAAGGCGAGACACGGGGACCAGGAAGGAGCGACTGACAGTGTTGCAGCAGACCATCGATCGCGATTCGGACTCGATGGAACGCATGGACCGCTATCCCACCCGCACCACGGAGCGCGGGCCCCCCCACCCGGGGGGGGGCCCCCCCGGGGGGGGGGGGGTAGGCGGCGCGGCCGCGGGGGGCCACCGCCGCCGCCGGGGGGGGGGGCAGGGGGCCCCGGCGACCCCCCCCCCCGGGG
>NZ_JARWRU010000872.1 GCF_029867845.1 Nocardia farcinica
CCCGGGCTTACGCCCCCTGTCCGGCGTCCCCGTGTCCGGCGCTCCTGTGTCCGGCGCTCCCGTGTCCGGCATCCCCGTGTCCGGCGCTCCTGTGTCCGGCGCTCCCGTATCCGGCGCCCCCGCGCTCGGTCTCGCCGACCGGGATCAGGTGCGCGCCCGGTGGCTCGTCTCATCGGGCGGGCTCGTCTCATCGGGCGGTGACGAACACCCCGGCGGCCACGGCGGCCAGCGCGGCCTCGGCGGCCATGACGGCAGTCGCGTCGTCGACGGGATCGCCGCTGGCGAGCAGGCGGTAGTACAGCGGCGCGGCGACCGCGGACAGGACCGCGCGCGGGTCGGTGCCCGACGGTGCCTCCCCGCGTCCGATCGCGTCGGTGACGCAACCCGCCCACTCGGTGAGGCGGACGTCGTAGAAGCGGTGCAGGGCGGTCCGCGCACCGTGATCGCAGGTGGCGGCGGCGATCACGGCCAGGAACAGCCTGCCCTGGCGCGGGTCGGTGAGAGTGCGCGCGATCAGGCGCGCGTTGGCGGTGAGGTCGCCGCGCAGCGAGCCGGTGTCCGCGCGCGGCACCGACTGCTCGGCCATGTCGGCGAGCAGGTCGGCGACCACCGCGGTCGGGGTGCCCCAGCGCCGGTAGACCGTGGTCCTGCCCACCCCGGCGCGGGCGGCGACCTCGGTCAGGTCGAGGCCGTCGAAGCCGCGTTCGGTGAGCAGATCGCCCGCGGCGCGCAGCACCTCGGCGCGGACCCGGGCGGTGCGCCCGCCCGGCCGGACCGAACCGGGGGAGTGTTCCGTCTCGACCGCCCCGCCGTGCGTTTCGGACGGGATGTCGGACATGCCGGAAACGATCATTATCGGGACTCCAGTTCCATTTAGAGGCGAACAGAGGTATGGTCGGGTTGCTAACGGAACTATAGTCCCTTTTGGGAGTGGTGATGGAGTACCGTCGTCTGGGAGCGTCCGGTCTCGAGGTCCCCGCGCTGAGCTTCGGCGCCGGCACCTTCGGCGGCCGCGGCGAGTTGTTCGGGGCGTGGGGCGAGGTGGACGTGGCGCAGGCGCGGCGCATGATCGACATCTGCCTCGACGCCGGGCTGACTCTGTTCGACACCGCCGACGTCTATTCCGACGGCGCCTCGGAGGAGGTGCTCGGCGCGGCGATCGAGGGCCGCAGGGACCGGGTGCTGATCTCCACCAAGGCGAGCCTGCCCACCGGCCCCGGCCCCGGCGAGGCCGGATCGGGCCGCGCCCGGCTGATCGCGGCGGTGGAGGGTTCGCTGCGCCGGCTCGGCGTCGACCACATCGACCTGTTCCAGCTGCACGCCTTCGACGCGGGCACACCGGTGCACGAAGTGCTGAGCACCCTCGACGATCTGGTGCGCGCGGGCAAGATCCGCTATGCCGGGGCGTCGAATTTCGCGGGCTGGCAGCTGATGAAGTCACTGGCCGTGGCCGGGGAGTACGGCCTGCCGCGCTATGTGGCCCACCAGGTGTACTACTCGCTGGTCGGTCGCGACTACGAGTGGGAGCTCATGCCGCTGGCCCGTGATCAGGGCGTGGGCGCGGTGGTGTGGAGCCCGCTGGGCTGGGGCAGGCTCACCGGCAAGATCCGCCGCGGCCGGCCGCTGCCGGAGGGCAGCAGGCTGCACCGCACCGCCGAAGCCGGTCCGCCGGTGCCCGAGGAACGGCTGTACCGGGTGGTCGACGTGCTCGACGAGCTGGCCGCCGAGACCGGCCGTACGATCCCGCAGATCGCCCTGAACTGGCTGCTCACCCGCCCCACCGTCGCCACCGTCCTGATCGGCGCCCGCGACGAGGACCAACTGCGCCACAACCTCGGCGCGATCGGGTGGCGCCTGACCGACGAGCAGCTCGCCCGCCTCGACGCGGCGAGCGCGGTCACCCCGCCCTATCCCTACTACCCGTACTACCGGCTGCCGGACTTCACCCGGCTCAATCCGCCCGCCGCGTAACCGATCCCGGCGCCCGGGCGGACTCAGTACACGTCGCGCACGTAACGCTTCTCGGCCACCAGCTGTTTGCGGAAGGCCAACGCGCCCTCCTCGTCCAGCTTGCCGTGGATGCGGGCCAGCGCGAGCAGGGTCTCGTCCACGTCCTTGGCCATGCGCGCGGCGTCGCCGCAGACGTAGAGGCAGGCGCCGTCGCGCAGCCAGGACCACAGTTCCGCGCCGTGCTCGATCATCCGGTGCTGCACGTACACCCGCTCCCGCTGATCACGGGAGAAGGCGAGATCCAGCCGGGTGAGGAAGCCGGTGCGGAACATGTCCTCGAGTTCGGCGCGGTAGTAGAAGTTGTGCGCGGCGTGCTGGTCGCCGAAGAACAGCCAGTTGCGGCCGGTGGCGCCCTGCGCGCGGCGGTGGTGCAGGAAACCGCGGAACGGTGCGATGCCGGTGCCGGGGCCGACCATGATCATCGGCGCGGCCGGGTCCTGTGGCGGCCGGAAATGCGGGGCGCGTTGCAGATAGATCGGCACCTGCGCGCCCGCCCGGTCGGCCAGGAAGGTCGAGCACACCCCGCCGCGCCGGTCGTTCTCGCCGTAGCGCACCACCCCGACGGTCAACTGCACCTCGTAGGGGTCCGTCAGCGGCGAGGAGGAGATCGAATACTGGCGTGGCCGCAGCCGTTTCAGCGCGCCCTGCCACTCGATCAGGTCGGCGCGCACCGGGAACTCGCGCAGCACGTCCACCGCCTGCCGGTCCCACAGGAAGCTCTCCAGCTCGTTGCGGTTGTCCCGGCGCAGCAGCTTGGCCAGCTGCTGGCTCGGATTGTGCTCGGCCACGAAGTCCAGCAGATCCGCGCTCACCGCGGTGATGTCGTAGTGCGTGCGCAGGGCGTCGGCCAGCGGCAGCTCACGCTCGTCCACCGTCACGATCCGCCGCCCGTCCAGCCCGGTGACCGACAGCCACTCCTGGACCAGATCGGGGCAGTTCGACGGCCACACGCCCAGCGAATCGCCCACCTCGTACTCGACGCCGAGTCCGCGCAGATCGAAACCGAACCGCCGGACCTCCTTGTCCGAATCCGGGTGCGTCAGCACCTCGTTGCGCACCAGCGGAGCCAGGACCGGAGAGTTGCGGGTGAACGGAGCGCCGCGGCCCGTCGGCTTGGTCAGCAGGGCGGTGCCGCCCCTCGCCGCGGCGCTCGCGCGGCCCGTCCCGGCGGACCCGTTGCCAAGGCCGCGCGGGCCGCTCGCCCCGCCGACGGGGATCGCGCCGCCGTTCACCGGGGTGCCGCCGAAAGGCCCACCGGTCACGGGATTCACGCCGATACCGGGACCGCAGGCAGGCGCACCACCGAAGGCCGCGCCGGTGCCGCCCTCGGCCGCGGCTAAACCGGGAATGCCCGCCCCTCGCCGGAACGCGGCCGGTCCACCCGTCGCGTCGTTCGCACCGCCCCGGCCGGGGGCTGGTGCGCCGCAAGCGCCGGTCTCACCCGTCGATCCGGCGCGCAGCACCGCGAGCACCTCGTCGAGCCACGCGCTCGCGCGGTCCTCGTCGGGTTCGCAGTCCACGCGGGGCAGCAGCCGGTGCGCGCCGCGCTCGGCCAGCAGTTCGTCGAGTTTGCGGCCGTGGCCGCAGAAGTCGTCGTAGGAGGAGTCACCGAGGGCGAAGACCGCGTAGCGCAGACCGGACAGCGCGGTGCTCGCCGCCGAGAGGCGTTCCCAGAAGTCCGCGCCGTTGTCCGGCGGCCCGCCGTCGCCGAAGGTGCTGCTGACGATCAGCACCTCGCCGGTCAGCGCGTCGAGTTCGCAGGAGTCCATGTCCAGCAGCAGCGGCTGGAAGCCCTCGGCGGTCAGCCGGTCGGCGACCTCGCCCGCGATCTCCTCGGCCGTGCCGGTCTGCGAGGCCCACAGCACGGTCACCTTCGCCTGCCGCGCCGCGCCGGGGTCGGCCGTGGCCGCACCCGGTCCGTGCCCGGCGGAACCGAGGGCGGGACCGCGCGAGTACATGCCTGCCAGCAGCCCGTCGACCCACGCCCGCCGCGGACCCGAGATCGGCGCGGATTCCGGCAGCACCGGCTGACCGGTGACCGGAACCGTCTGCAAGGCGGTCAGATAACCGCCGAGGTAGACGCGCTCGAGTTCGGACAGCGGGGGTGTCGCCACCGTGTCGACGCTGAGCAACGCGGCCAGCGGATGCGCGCCGACGGCGCCGGCCCCTGGCCGATCCGCGAGCTGTGCCTGCCCCGAGGCGTCCGCCGCCCCCGCACCGGAGAACTGCGACTCGCCCGATCCCGAGCCGCCGGATGCCGCGCCGATGGTGTCCGCACCGGCGGCACTCGCTCCCGCCCCGGACCCGCCCGTGACCGCACCGGACGCCCCTGTCCGTCCGCTTCCCCCGGCGTCACCGCGCGTCACCGGCGTGACCCGCCGCAACGACACCGCGCACTGCTTGAACTCCGGTTGCAACGACTCCGCGTCCACCGCGTCGTTGGTCACCGCGTTGATGGTCAGGTACTCGCCCTGCTCGTCGTTCCAGTGGAAGGGCGCGAAGCAGTCGCCCGGCCGCACCCGGTCGTCGACGCGCACCGGCAGCACCGCGCGGCCGCGACGGGAAGCGATCTCCAGGTGATCGCCCGGCCGCACGCCGAGCCGCTCGGCATCCTCGGGGTGCACCTCGACGAACGGCGCGGGATGGAGCTTGGTGAGCTTGGTGATCCGGCCGGTCTTGGTCATGGTGTGCCACTGGTGCTGGAGGCGGCCGGTGTTGAGCACGAACGGGAAATCGTCGTCGGGCAGTTCGGCGGGCTCCATGTGCGGGCGGGCGAAGAACCTCGCGCGCCTGCTCGGTGTGGCGAAGGCCAGGTCGGGCGTGCGGCCGTCGGCGTCGACGAACAGGTCCTGGCTGACGCCGTCGTTGCGGTAGCGGATCGGGTTGCGCCGCCGCGCCGGATCGGGGCACGGCCACTGCATCGGGCCGTCGGCCAGCGCCGCGTAGCTCATGCCGCGCAGGTCGTAGCCGGTGGCCGGATTGGCGAAGGTGACGATCTCGTCGAAGATCTCGGCGCTGGAGGCGTAGTCGAAGCCGGGGAAGCCCATGGCGGTGGCGACCTGGGCGATCAGCTGCCAGTCCGGCCGCGCCTCGCCCACCGGCTCCACGCACTTGCGCATGAGGGTCACATCGCGTTCGGAATTGACCATCACCGCATCCGATTCCGACCACAGCGTGGCGGGCAGCATCAGGTCGGCGTAGGCGTTGGTGGCGGTGTCGGTGTAGACGTCCTGGGTGATGACCAGTTCGGCGGCCTCCAGCCCGGCGATCACGGTCTTGCGGTTGGACACCGAGGCCACCGGATTCGTGCAGATGATCCAGGCCGCCTTGATCTCGCCGTCGGCCATGCCGCGGAACAACTCGATCGTGCCCGGCCCGGCCTCGGTGCGCAGCGTGCCCGGCGCCAGGCCCCAGGCGTGCTCGACGAACTCGCGGTCGGCGGGCGAGAGCAGCGAGCGCTGGCCGGGCAGCCCCGGTCCCATGTAGCCCATCTCGCGGCCGCCCATGGCGTTGGGCTGGCCGGTCAGCGAGAACGGACCCGATCCGGTCCGGCAGATCGCGCCGGTGGCCAGGTGCAGATTGCAGATGGCGTTGGTGCTCCAGGTGCCGTGGGTGGACTGGTTGAGCCCCATCGTCCACAGCGTCATCCACTCGCCCGCCTCGGCGATCCAGCGGGCCGCGGTGCGGATGTCGGCCTCGGCCAGTCCGGTGATCTCGGCGACCGCCTCCGGCGGGTAGCCGGCCAGGAACTCCGGCATGGCGTCCCAGCCCTCGGTGTGCGCGGCGATGAACTCCTCGTCGACGGCGCCCTCGGCCACCAGCAGGTGCAGCAGGCCGTTGAGCAGCGCCAGGTCGGTGCCCGGCCGCAGTTGCAGGAACAGGTCGGCCCTGGCGGCGGTGTCGGTACGGCGCGGGTCGGCCACGATCAGCTTCGCGCCCGCCTTCAGCCGATCGGCCATGCGCAGGAACAGGATCGGGTGGCAGTCGGCCATGTTCGCGCCGATGACGAAGAACAGGTCGGCGTGGTCGATGTCGTCGTAGGAGCCGGGCGGGCCGTCCGCGCCGAGCGACTGCTTGTAGCCGGTGCCCGCCGAGGCCATGCACAGCCGGGAATTGGCCTCGATGTGCTTGGTCCGCACGAAACCCTTGGCCAGCTTGGTGGCCAGATACTGCGCCTCGAGCGACATCTGCCCGGAGACGTAGAGCGCGATCGCGTCCGGGCCGTGCTCGTCGAGGATCGCTCGCAACCGGTCGGCGGCCTCGCGCACCGCCTCGTCCACCGGGATCGGCACCGGCACCTGGTCGCGCTGCGGACGCCGGTAGGCGGTCTCCATCCGCCCCGGCGCGCGGGTCAGCTCCAGGTGCGTGGCGCCCTTGGTGCACAACCTGCCCGCGTTGGCCGGATGCAGCTTGTCGCCGGCGACCTTCGCGATGACAGGGGCGCCGTCCGGGCCCGGCGCGGTCTGCACGGTGATTCCGCACCCCACGCCACAGTACGAGCACGCCGTGGCGGCGGTACCCGGTGTGGGGTCGATGGATGCGTCCGACATGCTCTCGATCATGCGGATCCTCGATTGCGCCGGATTTACCCCGCGTTATCGACAGGTGACAATCAACCTCACCGCGCCGGATCGCGATTGTGAGGTGTGTCCGCCGTCACGTGCGCGTCCCCGTTCGAGCTGGTAGAGGCCGCGCCGAAGACGCCTGCACCGCGGGCGGGAAAGGGTCAGCCGAGCTTGTGACCCCGATGTAGCGCCACCACGCCGCCGCTGAGATTGCGCCACTTCACCGACGACCAGCCCGCCGCCGCCATGCGCATGGCCAGCTGCCGCTGGTTCGGCCAGGCGCGGATCGACTCGGCCAGGTAGACGTAGGCGTCGGGATTGCTGCTCACCGCGCGCGCCACCGCAGGCAGCGCCCGCATCAGGTACTCCATGTACACGGTGCGGAAGACCGGGATCACCGGGGTGGAGAACTCCGCGATCACCAGCCGCCCGCCCGGCTTGGTCACCCGCAGCATCTCCCGCATCGCCAGATCGGGGTCGGCCACATTGCGCAGGCCGTAGGAGATGGCCACCGCGTCGAACGACTCGTCGGCGAACGGCAGGGCCATCGCGTCGCCCGCCACCATCGGCACCGGCCGGAAACTGCCCGCCGCCAGCATGCCCTTGGAGAAGTCGGTGGCCACACACCACGCGCCCGACTTGGCGAACTCGACCGTCGAGACGCCCGTGCCCGCCGCGAGATCGAGCACCCGCTCGCCCGGCCGCAGATCCAGCGCCTTGCGCGTGGCCCACCGCCAGTAGCGGTCCTGGCCCACCGAGATCACCGTGTTGGTGAGGTCGTACCGCTTGGCGACACCGTCGAACATCGTCGCGACTTCGTGCGGTTGCTTGTCCAGCGAGGCCCGGAACGACTCGCGCTGCTGCTGTGTCTTCGCCACGCCTCGACCCTAGTTCGGCACGGGCGGATCGGTCGTGCCGGGTGTGGCGACCGACACCGGCTCCTGAGGATCGCGCCGCCCCGCGCGCACCAGCAGCCACCAGATCGGCAGCGCGATCAGCCAGGTCACCACGATGACCGACAACGCGGGAATGATCGCCACCCGCGCGTCACGTCCGACCACCCGGACCAGATCCGGCTCGCCGCGGCTGTATTCGACCTTGATGCGCTCGCCCGCGGTGAGATTCGTCGGATAGAGGATGCCGACCTTCGGATTGTGGGTCACCCCGTCGGGGGTGACGTAGACGACCGCCGAGCGCAGCCGCCCGGCCGAGAGCACCTCGCCGGTGGTCACCACCTTGTCCGAGGAGATCAGCTGGTCGTTGCGCCAGGCCGCCAGCACCAGCAGCACCATGAGCACGCTGACCGCCGTCGCCGCGACGAGCACCCCGGTGCGGGACCGCCGCAGCCGGATGGTCCGCCTTTCGGCCTGGCTGGTTTCCGACACGGCCACAGGCTACCGACGTGCTCGGCTAGCGTGGCCGCCATGTCCCGTAAATTCCGCTCCACCGTGCCGTACAGCGTTCCGGTAGAAGATCTGCACCGGGCACTCACCAGCGGCGACGCCTGGCGCGCGCGATTCGCCGAGGCCGAAACCGCCACCATCGACGTCACCCACCCCGACGGGCCGGGCACCGCCCGCATCCACATGAACGAACGCGCCCGCGAGGACCGCGTCCCCGGCCTGGTCCGCAAGGTCCTCTCCGGCGACCTGGTCTTCGATCGCACCGACGACTGGCGGGCGCTGTCCGGCGGCGTCGCCGAGGCCGACGTCCGCGTCGTCACCACCGGCGTCACCGCCGTCATGACCGGCGTCGCACGCCTGCGCCCCGCGGCCGAAGGCAGCGAGATCGAGGTCGGCGGCACGATCGAGGTCAAGGTGCCGCTGGTCGGCCGCGCCATCGAACCGCTGGCCGAGCAGCTGCTGCACCGGGTGCTCGGCAGCGAGCGCCGCTTCTTCGAACAGTGGTGCGCCGAACACGCCGCGTCCTGAACCGTCAGGCAGTCGTCCGACGCGGGCGGTCCGTGGCGAACGCGGGCTGCCCGCCGGGGCGGGCCCCGGTCAGGCGAACGGCTTCGGCTCGTCCGCCCGCATCGACAACCGGCCCGCGGCCCGCCACGCCCGCGCGGTCAGGTCCGCGTCCTCGTCGGTGACCAGATTGCCCATCACCCGGACGGCGGTGCGCTGCAGGAACTTCGAGCGCATCACCGGCGGACCGCCGGTGGGCACCATGCGCGGATGGGTGGCCAGCCCGGCGATGCGCCGCGCCACCGAGAAGGTGCGACCGTAGCGTTCGCGCAACAGATCCGGCCACAGCGCGGTGAAGTCGAGTCCGGCGAAATCCTCGCTGTCGAGCACCTGACCGAGCATGTGCCCGCCCTCGAGGCCGTAGTCGATGCCCTCGCCGTTCAGCGGATTCACACAGCCCGCCGCGTCGCCGACCAGAACCCAGTTGCGCCCGGCCACATTCGACACCGCCCCGCCCATCGGCAGCAGCGCCGAGGCCACCGCGCGCGGCTCGCCCTCGAAACCCCACTCCTCGTAGCGCTGCGCGGTGTAGTGCCGCAGCAGCGGTTTCAGCGCGATGTGCGACGGCCGTTTCTCCGTGGCCAGCGAACCGACGCCGATGTTGACCTCGCCGTTGCCCAGCGGGAACACCCAGCCGTAGCCGGGCACCAGCTGTCCGTCGGCGTCGCGCAGCTCCAGATGGGAGGTGATCCACTGGTCGTCGCTGCGGGCGGAACGGATGTAGGCGCGCGCGGCGGTGCCGTAGGCGAACCGGCGGTGCCAGGTGCGGCCGAGTTGTTTGCCGATGGGGGAGCGCACGCCGTCGGCCACCACCAGCACCTCACAGCCCACGGTGACGGTCTGCCCGCCGACGGCGAAGGTGACCGCGCGCACCCGCTCCCCGTCGCGCACCACCTCGACCGCCTTGGCGCCGTCGACCATCAGCGCGCCGGACTTGACCGCGGTCTCGCGCAACGTGTCGTCGAGTTCGGTTCGGGGGACGGCGCTTCCGTAGGACGGGAACGACCCGCCTGGCCAGGGCAGCAGCGCCTCGCGGCCGAAGCCGGTCATGCGCAGACCGTGGTTGACGGTGTGCGCGCGCAGCCAGCTGCCGAGGCCGAGCAGCTCCAACTCCTTGGTCGCGCGCGGCGTCCCCCCCGCCCCGCCGCGCGTGTCG
>NZ_JARWRU010000873.1 GCF_029867845.1 Nocardia farcinica
GCGCGGGGAGTACGTGGCCATGTCGGTCACCGACCGCGGCATCGGCATCGCCAAGGAGGACCAGCAGCGGGTCTTCGAGCGGTTCTTCCGTTCCGACAAGGCGCGCTCGCGCCGCACCGGCGGCACCGGCCTCGGGCTGGCCATCGTCAAGCACGTGGCGGCCAACCACAACGGCGAGATCTCGCTGTGGAGCAAGCTGGGCACCGGTTCCACGTTCACTCTGCGGATACCCGCTCATCTCGAATCCGGTCTCGACGAGGACGAGGACGGGGACGAGGCCACGAGCACGAAGGAAAACGCGCCGCGTCCGCTCGGACCGGGCAGATCGAATGGTGTGGAGGCACGTAGATGACGAGAGTGCTGATCGTCGAGGACGAGGAATCGCTGGCCGACCCGCTGGCGTTCCTGCTGCGCAAGGAGGGCTTCGAGGTGACCGTGGCAGGCGACGGGCCCTCCGCGCTGGCCGAGTTCGATCGCTCCGGCGCCGACATCGTGCTGCTCGACCTCATGCTGCCCGGGATGAGCGGCACCGACGTGTGCAAGCAGCTGCGCTCCCGCGGCGGGGTGCCGGTGATCATGGTGACCGCCCGCGACAGCGAGATCGACAAGGTGGTCGGCCTGGAACTCGGCGCCGACGACTACGTGACCAAGCCGTACTCCTCGCGTGAGCTCATCGCCCGCATCCGCGCGGTGCTGCGCCGCGGCTCGGGCGAGGAGCCCGACGCGAACGAGAACGGCGTGCTGGAGGCCGGTCCGGTGCGCATGGACGTCGACCGGCACACCGTGCTGGTCAACGGCAACCCGGTGACCCTGCCGCTCAAGGAGTTCGACCTGCTCGAGTACCTGCTGCGCAACTCCGGGCGGGTGCTCACCCGGGGCCAGCTGATCGACCGGGTGTGGGGCGCGGACTACGTGGGCGACACCAAGACCCTCGACGTGCACGTCAAGCGGCTGCGCTCGAAGATCGAGGCCGATCCGGCCAAGCCGGAGCACCTGGTCACGGTGCGCGGCCTCGGTTACAAGCTGGAGGCCTGAGCGACCGGCGGGCCGCGACCGGGCGAAGGCCCCCGGGTCCCGCCAAACCGTAGCCCGGGGCGTGTTTGTGTGCGACCCGGGCAACCCCAGCCCGGGGGCACGCCC
>NZ_JARWRU010000874.1 GCF_029867845.1 Nocardia farcinica
ACACCCCCCCGGGGCACCCCGCCCCCACCCTAAAGTTCTTCTTACGGTTCCCCCGGCTGGGGCGGGGGGGGTGCCCCCCTACCGGGCACAGCACATCCGAACGGAGCATCCGACATGACCGGATACCGATCATGACCGCCGCGCGACACTTCTCACCGGGCAGGTTCACGACCGAGTCCGGCGTGGACCTGCCCGGCGCGCGGCTGTCCTATCGCACGCACGGCGCCCTTGCCCCCGACGGCCGCAACTGTGTGCTGCTGCCCAGCTACTACACCGGCACCCACCGCAGCTACGAGCCGTGGATCGGGCCGGGCCGGATGTTCGACCCGGCGGAGTGGTTCGTGGTGACGGTGGACATGTTCGGCAACGGACTGTCCACCTCGCCATCGAACTGGACACGCGCGGAGCGATTTCCGCTGATCACCGTTGCCGACAACGTGCGCGCCCAGCACGCCCTGCTGGAATCACTCGGGGTGAGGAGCATCGCCCTGGCAGTGGGGTGGTCGATGGGCGCGTTGCAGTGCTACGAGTGGGCGGTGCGCCACCCGGAGATGGTGCGCGCCCTGCTGCCGGTGTGCGGGGCGGCGCGCTGCTCGGATTTCAACCGGGTGTTCCTGGCGGGCGTCGCGGCCGCGCTGGCCGCCGATCCCGCCTACCCCGGGGGCACGCCGGTGGCCGGGCTGCGGGCCTTCGGGACCGTGTACGCGGGGTGGGCGTACTCGCGAGACTTCTTCGACACGCGCACCTACCTGGAGCTGGGCTACTCCTCGGTGGAGGATCTGATCGAGGGCTGGGCCCGCGACCACGAGGGCATGGACGCCCGGGACCTGATGGCCATGCTCGACACCTGGCGGACCGCCGACATAGGCCACGGCAGACCGGGCGGATTCGAGGCCGCGCTGGGCTCGATCACCGCGCACACCATCGTCATGCCTGGCACCACCGACGCCTATTTCACGCTCGCCGACAGCGCGCGGGAGGCCGAGCTGGTCCCCGGCGCGCGATTGCGGCCCATCGAGTCGGATCTCGGGCACATCGCCGGGCGGCCCGGCATCAGGAAGGCGGAGACGGACATGATCGCGGCGGCGGCCGCGGAGTTGCTGGCACTGGCCTCCGACGACCGCTGACCGGCCACCGAAGACGGTTCGGCAATCGCACGGCCTGCTATCGCTGCACAGCGTCCGGCGCAGGCAGGCGTCGACGCGGGCCGAGAAGCTCCGCGAGCTGCGCAATTCGGTGCCCATCCTCAGCTCGGTGGTGCTGCCACCGTCGCGGTGGCCGCGCGCCGCCGACGAGTCGCGCGTATGGTCACCGACCGGACCAGCAGCCCCAGCACGCAGCTGCCGAGCATGGTGACGCTCATGGTGACCATGCTCGTGTCCAGGGTGGAGATGGCCGGGCCGAGGGATCCGCCGACGCCGAACTGGACCAGGCCGATCACGCCGACGGCCGCGCCCGCCCTGGCGCTGTGGGCTTCCAGTCCGAGGGCGATCGCATTGGGCAGCACCAGCGCGACCGAGGACACCGCGAGGAACTGCGGGACGAGCAGCGCGGGCAGCGGCAGTCCGGCGAGCGCCGCGACGACCAGCGCCGCGGAGGCCGTCCCGCCGATCGCCAGGCCGATCCCGAGGGTGCGCGCCGGGCCGATCCTCGGGACCAGCGCCGAACTCAGGCCCGCGGTGGCGACCATGCCGCAGGCGTTGAGCGCGAAGACCAGCGAGAACGCCTGCGCGCTGAGGTTGTGGTCGTCCTGGAGTACATAGGAACTCATGGTGATGTAGGTGAACAGCAGGCCGGAGGCGCAGCCGACCACCAGGGTGAAGCCCACGAAGCGCGGATCGCGGCCAACGATCGCGAAGTTCGCCGCGACGGTGCGCAACCCGCCGCCGGACGGATTCGGGTGGGTCTCCTGGATGCGGAGTGCGGCCGCGATCAGCAGGGCGCAGCCGATGAGGGACAGCGCGACGAACAGGCCGCGCCAGGAGGTCACGTGCATGAGCTGGCCGCCGAGGAGCGGGGCGAGCACGGGTGCCAGGCCGGTCACCATGACGAGTAGCGAGAAGATTCGCGCCGCGGCCTCGGTGTCGAAGAGGTCGCGCACGATGGCCCGCGCGATCACGACCCCGGCGCCGCCCGCGATGCCTTGGACCAGGCGCAGGGCGATGAGCGTTCCGGCGCCGGAGGTCAGCGCGCACAGCAGCGAGGCGATGGCGTAGACGGCGACGCCGATGAGCAGCGGCTTGCGGCGGCCGAAACGGTCGCTCAGCGGACCGACGACCAGCTGGCCGAGCGCCAGGCCGATCATGCAGGTAGTCATGGTGAGCTGGCCGGTCACCGAGGAGATGCCGAGATCGTCGGACAGGTCGGGCAGCGCGGGCAGGTAGAGGTCCGTCGACAGCGGCCCGAACGCCGAGAGAGCGCCGAGGACGAGAAGCACGGAACGCCCGACTCCAGGAGCCGAGGCGCCGGCCTCCGCTGATCGTGTGCTCATTCCGCCTCCCGGGTCCGAGGGGCCGCGAAAGGTCACCCGTTCCCCGGAATCCGCGGCCGTGGTGGGTCACACGGTAACCACGCCGGTCCCCGATGGCCCATGTCCGCCTTCCGGCCGGTGGAATGCCGGCTACCGGGTGTCGGTCGCCTCCGCGGGCTCGACCACCGACGCGGGCTCCTGACGCCGACGCGTCCCGCGCGAGATCGCGAACAGGACGAGCAGCCCGAGGACGCAACTGGCGAGCATGGCCATGCTCATGGTGACCATGCTGGTGCTCAGGGTCGAGATGGCGGGGCCGAGAGATCCGCCGATGCCGAACTGGACCAGGCCCATCACCCCGGCGGCCGCACCCGCGCGGGCCCCGTGCGATTCGAGTCCGAGGGCGGTGGCGTTGGGCATCACCAGGGCGATGGAGGACACCGCGAAGAACAACGGGACCAGCAGCACGGGCAGCGGCAGATCGGCGATACCCGCCACGGCCAGCACGAACGAGGCCCCGACGCCGACGGACAGGCCGAGCCGGAGGGTGCGCGCGGGTCCGATGCGGGTGACCAGCGCCGAACTCACCCCCGCGGTGGCGACCATGCCGCAGGCGTTGAGCGCGAAGACCAGCGAGAACGCCTGCGAGCTGAGGCCGTAGTCGTCCTGCAGGACATACGAACTCATGGTGATGTAGGTGAACAGCAGGCCCGACGCGAAGCCGACCACCAGGGTGAAGCCGACGAACCGGGGGTCACGGCCGACGTGCGCGAAGTTCGCCAGAACGGTGCGCAGACCGCCGCCGGAACGATTCGGGTGGGATTCCTCGATGGCCGACAGCGCCGCGATCAACAGCGCGCAGCCGATGAGCGACAGGGTGACGAACAGGCCGCGCCAGGAGGTCACGTGCATCAGCTGGCCGCCGAGGACGGGAGCCAGCACGGGCGCGATGCCGGTCACCATGGCCAGTAGCGAGAAGATCCGTGCCGCGGCCTCGGTGTCGAAGAGGTCGCGCACGATGGCCCGCGCGATCACGATGCCCGCGCCGCCCGCGACGCCCTGCACCAGGCGTAGCGCGATGAGGGCGCTCGCCGTCGGCGTCGACGCGCACAGCAGCGAGGCCAGCGCATAGATGGCGACGCCGAGGAGCAGCGGCTTGCGGCGGCCGAAGCGATCGCTCAGCGGGCCGACGGTCAACTGGCCGAGTGCCAGGCCGATCATGCACGCGGTCATGGTGAGCTGGCCGGTGACGGAGGAGACGCCGAGGTCGTCGGACAGATCGGGCAGCGCGGGCAGATAGAGATCCAGCGACAGCGGACCGAACGCCGACAGGGCGCCCAGCACGAGGATCACCGACCGTGCGACAGGGCGCGCCGGTGCGGCGGCCGCCGATGAGCCCGCAGTCATTTCCGTCTCCCGAATCCCGGGTCCGGGATGGCCGCGACTGTGCGCCCGTGCCCCGGAACCCGCGCAGCGAGTGGTACCGCCTTACGGTAGCCACCCGGTCGCCGGAGCCCCGCGCCCGCCTTCCCACCCGACGGAGTGCCGGATATCGGACGGGCGCTCGGGCGGCCGAGCCAGCGCCTTCAGCATGCAGCTCGAGCTTCCGGGCCCATAACAGCGGGAAGGCCACATGGAGATCAGCACCATCAGCGCGACGCCAGAAGCGGTACACAGGCCTCCCGAGACCGCCGTGCCCGGCATGGTTACCAGGCCAGCGTGACGCCATCGGCCTTCACACTGCCGAAGAAGCGCTTGCCGACATCGGTGCCGCCGTAGTTGTAGGCGTCGAGAATCTCCGCCAGTTCGTCGACCAGCGCCTGTAATCGCGGGCTCGCGCCGCGCACGCCCCACTCGTCCTCGACCCAGCCCCACTCCTCGGGCACGTTCTCCAGGGTGATGACGATCCTGCCGTAGAAGGGGGCGTCGACGTTGTAGTAGATCTCCGATGGGGCGTCCCGGATGGGGTTGACCAGCGCCAGCTCGCTCGGTGACTCCGAGGCCGAGAGCGTCTTGGCGAACACGATGTCCTCGCGGACCAGTTCCACGATGCGCTCGATGTCCGCGTGCCTGCCCGCCCGATCGAAGCGCGCGCCGTACACCCGTCCGGTGACAGTCCTGCGCGCCTCGGCGCCGGATTTGACCAGGATGCGGTCGAGCATCCGTTGTGCCGCGGCTCGTTCGGCCGGTCCGGTGTTCGGATGGTCGATCAGAGCCCGCAGCCGGGCAATCCTCATGCCGAGCCCAACTGCCATGGGCTCACCCTACCGAGACAGAGATCACTCGAGCGGCCGGACTGCGCAGATCAGATCGGCGAGTCGCGTTCGGATACGGCCGTCTAGGGTGGGGTCGCCGCGCCCAGGAGAGTGCGGCGAGGTCGAGCACAGGAGCGGTGATCGCATGGAGGTGGTCGCATGGAACTCCCCCCGCTGATTCCGGTGGGCACGGCGGCGTCGTTCCCCGGCGGAGTGTTCAACGAGCGCCATCCGAAACTCGTCGAGCAGGTGATTGCGGCGCACCCCTACGGCGAGCGGCAGCGGCGGGCGCTGCGGCAACTGCTCGCCGAATCCACCTCCGGGGTGGTGGCACGGCTGGCGGGCGAACCGGCGGACGGCCCGCGCTGGGCGGAGTGGGGCCGCGAGTGGTGGGGGCGGCCGTGGAGCGAGACGCCGTTCCTGTGGGCCGAGAGCTACTTCTACCGCCGGCTGCTCGCGGCCGTGGAGTACTTCGAGCCGGGCATCTGGCACGCCATCGACCCGTTCGCGCCCGCCAAGAACGCCGAGCTGAGCGGGCCGGAGGTGGAGGCGGAGCTGGCGGCGCTGGCCGAACTCGCCGACGCCGCCGACCGCGACACCGTGGGCGACGCGCTGGTGCGCTCGGCGCTGTGGGGCAACCAGGCCGATCTCGGCTTCCGGCTCACCGGCGGGAGCGAGGCCCGCACCGCCCTGCTCGCCGACGACACCGCCTTCCTGTGGGAGCGGCTGGCGGCGGCCGAGCATCCGACGGTCACCGTGATCGCCGACAACGCCGGCCGCGAACTGCTGCCCGACCTGGTGCTCATCGACCACCTGCTCACCGCGCGCGGCGTCCGCGCGGTCGCGCTGCACCTGAAACCGCAGCCCTACTACGTCTCCGATGCCACCATGGCCGACCTGCTCACCCTGCTCGAAAGGCTCTGCGGCCATCCCGGGGAGCACATCCGTCGTATCGGCGTCCGCCTGCGCGCGGCGATCGCCGGGGGCGTGCTGTCGGTGCGGACGCACCCGTTCTACTGCTCGCCGCTGGAATACCGGGACATGCCAGGGGATCTGGCCCGCGAGCTGGCGGGGTCGACGATCACGGTGCTCAAGGGCGACCTCAACTACCGGCGCCTGGTGGGCGACCGGTACTGGCCCGCCACCACCGAGTTCGCCACCTGCGTCGACTACTTCCCCTCCCCCGTGCTGGCCTTGCGCACCGCCAAGTCCGATGTCGCGGTCGGCCTCTCGGCCGCGCGGGTCGCCGAACTCGACGCGGGCGAACCGCGGTGGCGGACCTCGGGCGAGCACGCCGTCATCCACGCGGCCCCGCCCGGCGCTGTCGGCGGGCGGCGCTACTGTGCCTGACCATGGTCAGTCCCGACACGGCCCTGCGCCGGCTCCAGCGTGATATCGCGAAACTGTTGCAGCCATACGGTTTTCACGGCACCGAGCCCACGTGGATACGCGTCCAGGACGAGGGCGTCGCGACCGTCGGGCGGTCGAGGGTCGCGCGCACCTGGACCGACGGGCAGCAGACCCTCACCTTCGGGCTGACCCTCGACGCCACCCCCGCCGCGTGGTGGCGGTACTGCCGCGCGCGGGCCGAGGCGGCGGGCCTGTGACCGGTCGCGCTGACGGCCGCCACCGGCCCCGGCCTGCTTGCCCGGCACCCGGGACCGGGCGAGCCACCCGCACCGTGGACGCTCCGGGTCGACCGGGAGCAGCCAGGCGGGCACGCGCTGGCCGCCGACATCGAGACCATCCGGGCGGAGCTGCCGCGCCGGGTGCACGCCTACGCCAGGCGCGCGGTGCATCTGCTGGAACCGGGGCGGTATCTGGCGGAACTGCTGGCGCTGCCCGATTCGGACGCGCGGATCTGGGAGGCGATCGTGGTGCTGCGCGCCGACGACGGACCGGGGGCGGAGCTGGACGAGGCGATCGCCCGGTTGCGGGAACGCGCTGCCCGCGAGGGTGATCCGGCGTGGGCCGACGAGGTGGCCGGGTACGCGCGCCGCGCCGCCCGATCCGCCGACCCCGTCGGGTGAGGCGGCTGCGCTAGCCGGCGAACGGGCCGTCGGCGACCGGCAGGTCGAGCGCGCGGACGCCGTCGGCGAGCAGACGGTGGGCGTCGGCGTCGCCGTCGAGCGCACGGCTGGTGCGGCGGTGCACCCGCCAGCCCTCGGCGGTGCGGGTCAGGCGCCAGTGGTGGGCGGTGGCCCTGGCGACCAGGAAGCGACCGTCGCGGTGCAGGACGAGCAGGGAGTAACTGGCGGCGGTGGCGGTGTCGGCGCCGGGGTCCACCGTCACGTGCACCGGTCCCTGGAAGTGAGCGCAGCCGTGGGCGATCAGATTCTGGTGCGGCGCGGAGCGGACCATCGCGGCGATCTCGGCGCGGCCGGACATGAACAGACCGTCCACGTCGTACACGCCGTCCTCGGTCCACAGCGCCGCCACCTCCTCGGCGCGGCCGTCGTCGACGAGCGGGCCGTAGGCGGCGACCAGGCGCTGGATCTCGCGCTCGTCCTCCAGCAGTCGCAGCCGCGCCTCCAGGGCGGCGAGGCGCCGCTGCTCATCCATCGCTGTCCTCCGTTCCCGCCGTGCGCGGCGTCGCGCTCTCCGCGGTCGCGGCGGCCGGTTCGGCAGCGCCTGCCCGCGCGCCGGAGTTCGCGTCGGTCCGGCGAGCCGCGAGATCGGCCAGGGCGGTGAGCTGTTCGCAGTAGTGACCGGCGGACTCGGCCGCGATCGAGACGTTCACGGTGGTGGCGCCCGCGGCGGCGGCCGCGTCGATCCGGCGTTCGGCGGCGGCCGGGTCGCCGAGCGGGTCGAGCGGGCCCGCGGCGAGGACGACCTCGAAGCCGGGGGGCGGGTCGGTCTCGGCGAGCATGTCGGCGGCGGTGCGGTAGGACAGGGCGAAAGGCGTCCAGCCGTCGGCGAGTGCGATCGCACGGCGCAGCGAGCGCTTGGTGCGGCCGCCTATCCACAGCGGCACCCGGGGCTGCACGGCGTGTGGGTCGACCAGGAAGCCGTCGAAATCGTAGTGCTCGCCGTGGTATTCGGGAACCGGCCTGCCGAGGGCGGCGCGCAGGGCGCGCAGGGCGTCGTCGGCGCGCGGGCCCCGGCCCTCGAACGGCGCGCCGAGCAGGGCGAATTCCTCTTCCAAGGTGCCCACGCCGAGGCCGAGGGTGAGCCTGCCGCCGGAGACGACGTCGAGGGTGCCGTAGCGCTTGGCGATCGCCAGCGGGTGGTGGTAGCCGAGCACGAGCACCTGGGTGACGAACCGGATGCCGGTGGTGCGGGCGGCGAGATAGCCGAAGGTGGCCAGCGGGTCCCAATAGGTGCCGCCGCGTCGCTCGGCGACGGGCACCGGGACGGCGACGTGCTCGCTACAGGTCAGGTGCGCGAAGCCGAGGTCGTCGGCGTGGGCGGCGATGCGGGCCAGTTCGGCGATGCCCGCGTGGCGCTCCCAGTCGGAGTGCGCGCCTGGCACCTGTGTGACCACGGGGGTGGCGATTCCGAAGCGCACGGCTCAGCCCTTCTGCCCGGCGGGCAGATCACGGGCGGCGAACAGCGCCCGCATGCGTTCGTGCGATTTCAGCAGCAGCAGGGCGCGGTCGAGACCGTTGCGCCGCGCCACCGCCTCGGCATTGCCGCCCGCGATCCACAGCGGGCCGT
>NZ_JARWRU010000875.1 GCF_029867845.1 Nocardia farcinica
TTAACCCCCGCCCCCCCCCGGCCGCCGCGCCGCCACTCCCCGCCCCCCCCCCCCGCGGGGGGCGCCGCGCCCGCCGCGCCGCCGCCCCCCCCCCCCACCTCCCGCTGCGCGACGGGCGGATATACCAGCACCTGCGCACCGCCCGTGGGCTGCTGCTCGACAGCACCGGCAAGTGCGCGATCGACGGCTGGGCCGATCGCGTGGACCACCTCGTCGACCTCGACGCCGAGTTGCCCGCCCCCGCGCTGCTGCTGCGCCCCGACGGCCACATCGCGTGGGCCGGCGAGCCCGGCGACGAACTGTCCGGCCCGCTCACCCGCTGGTTCGGCGCCCCGGCACGCTGACCGATTGCGCTCAGCGCAAAGTATCGCGGGCAGATTTTCGATCTTGATAATCCGGCGTGCTCATCAGAGTTCACCGCGCCTCGGGCAACCGCACCGCATCCCACGGCACCCAGTGCCGCAGCGTCGTCTCGGCGAGCTTGTTGCGGGTGCGGTAGTCCACCGCCACCTCCGCGTACCAGGCGACGTAGTGCCCGAGGTGCAGTCGCACCCACCCGTACTGCGTCGCGGGCACCCACGGCTCCTGGAAGCGTGGATCCAGGCTGTTGGACGCCACCCCCAGGCTCGGCCGCCCCGGTCCCGGCCGGGCGGGCAGCAACCACACCCGCTTCGGATCGATCAGCACCGGTCGCGGCCGATCCAGGCGCCGAACAGCGGAGACATCGCCCTCACTCATCGTCGATCACCCGGTCCCGCCCCGCGATCCCAGCCGGGCCCCGCGTCCCGCAACACCACCGCAATCGAACACATGTTCCCATCATGGCATGCCGTCCGTCGCGAAGCGGTGTGCAGGGTTCGTTTCGATACTCGTGTGGCGAAAGATACGAAAGGAAATCCTCGCGCGGGTCCGGCGCGAGTCCGGCGCGAACGCCGCCGCTGGGCGACCATGAACAGGTGATCTGCCCGAACTGCCAGACGAACCTGCGTCACACCGAGCGCACCGACCGGCGTTGTTCGCGCTGCCACAAGCCCTTCGCGCTGGAACCGAAGGAAGATCCCTTCGGCATGCACGACGAACGCATGCGCAGACTGGTCGAGAAACTGCGCGCCGAGCAGGGCCTGTCCTACACCGGGCAGCAGCTGTACTACGCGGCCGGGCGCAGATACCTGCCGTCGGTGTCGCAGACCTGGGGCACCCTCTTCGGCGTGCTCGGCGTCTTCTTCGTCATGGTCGGCCTCGGCGGCACGGTCGCCGGAGTGATCCCGGTGGCGGCGGGCGTGCCGGGAACCGTCCTCGCGATGCTCGCGCTCACCGGGCTGATGTTCCTGGCCCGCCCGTGGTTCCTGCGACGGGCCACCGTGCGGATGACCCACACATACGACACGTTCCGCACCGACGTGCTCGAGGTCTGGCAACGCCGCTACGGCGCCCGCCCACCCGGCCTGATCCCCGACGACCGGCCCCTGCCCACCGTGCCGGACCCGCGGCTGGCCCTGCTGTGCCCGGACCGCCCCACCCTCGCCTGCCTGGCCGCCAACGACGCCGCCAACGCCTGGTCGATGGCGCTGTGCGAACGCATCGACGACCTGCCGCCGGACGTGCCGGTGCTGATCCTGCACGACGCCGCGGTCCCGGGCTTCGACTACGCCGCCCGGGTCCGCGCCGCGCTCGGCCCACGCGCCGTGGCCATCGGCCTCACCCCCGCCATGGTCCGCACCGCCGTCGCGCTGCGCGAACCCCTCGACCCGGCCACCGAGGCGCCCCCGTCGCTGCCCGAGCAGGACCGGCGGTGGCTGCTCGACGGCTGGTGGACACCGCTGTCGGCGCTGCCGCCCGCCCGCGTGCTCACCGTCGTGCGACGCGGCGTCGAGCGTGTCGAGGCCGCCGCCGACCCCGACCGTCGCGCCGCCCGGCAGGTAGGTTTCCTGACGTGGCCGTCCAGTTGACCCAGCGGATGCTCGACCGAGCGCTCGACCGCGCCGTGGCCGCCGCCACCGCCCCCGGCGGCCTGCGCGTCACCGAAGGCCAGCTCTACTACGAACTGTGCCGCGTGCTCGTTCCCGCCCACCGACTGCCCCGCCGCCTGCCCGGCACCCCGCCACCCCCGCTGTCCTACCGTGCCTTCCACGCCGCCCTCGACCGCCACGACCCGATCCCCGCACTGCTGCCGCCCCTCCCGCCGCGGCGAGCCGAGATCGGCCGCCACACCGTCGAACCCGACCTCTTCGACTACGGCCTGCCCCGCCTGCTGATCTGCGCCTCCCCCGCCGTCACCCACATGCTGCGCGCCAACGGCCTGCCCATGGAGTCGGCCTGCCCTGTCCTCGGTCCCGCCGACCTGCCGCTGCACCCCGATGTGACCGCCATGCTCGAGCGGGTCGACGGCACCGTCCACCTCCTGCACGAGGCGAGCGCCGAGGGCATGCGCCTGCCCGCCCGCATCCGCGAACTCGCCGGCCTGCCCGAGACCGTGCGGGTCGTGCCGATCGGCCTGCGTCCACGTCAAGCGCGCGCACTGCACCTGTTCCGCGCACCCGCCGCCGCGGGCGCGGCTGCCGAACCGGTGTCGTCGGCCGAGTGCGCCGGGCCCGCGCTCGACCCCGCCGAACGCCGCTGGCTCGACCACGGCCACACCGTCGAACTCGAAGCCGTCCGCCCGGCAGCTCTGCTGCGCACCGTGCACCGCCTCGTGCGCGGTGTCCGCACCACCCACGAGCCCCTGCTCGACCTGCGCCGCGCCCGCACCGCGGGCTTCCTCACCTGGCCCGCCGCATGAGCCGCGCGCCCCGCGGCCCGCGCACGAAAGGAGCCCGCCGTGCCGAAGTACCGGCAGCTCGACTACGTCGATGAACTGCTCGCCGACGGCACCGTCCACCGCCGCTACGGCGACGGCCGGGAGGAATGGCGCACCCGGGGGCCGGGGAACCTGGTGACCTGGCGCGACAGCGACGGCCGGGCGGGCACCGACGAACCCCTCGGTCCGCGCCTGGTCAAACGCACCGACCAGCACGGCGTGCGCTACGGCCGTGAATGCGGCTACGGCCGGACCCTGTGGGGCGACGGCGTCCTCACCGTCAACCGCTCCTCCTTCGGCGGCAGGCTCGGCGCCGTCCTGGCGGGTATGGCGGGCGGCGCGCTGCTCGGCGCGCTGGTCATGCCCCCGGCGCACCTGAGCCGGGAAGAAGAGGAAGAACTCCGCGGGCAGACCGACGATGAGACGAGCTATGCCGGTCTCGGCGCCGTCGGCGCGGTCGGGCTGCTCGGCGTGACCGGTGGCTACGACGACTGGGGCGACGGATACGGTGCAGGCGACGACGATTTCGGGTGAGTGCGGATGTCTCGATGGTGTGCCTTCCCGGCCGGTGACCCGGCCGACCCCGTGCGCGCGACCGGCGGCGAACCCGTCGCCACGCGTCGCCGCTACACGCTCGGGCTGCTCGACGGCCCCGGCGTCGCCACCGGCCCCTACACCGCGGGCGAGCTGACCGCCGTCGGCGAGGTCACCCTCTTCGACGCCCACCGGCTGCGCGCCCGCCTCGGCCCCGACGCCCCGCCACCCACCGCACCCGACGGCGAACTGCTGCTGCGGCTCTACGCCCGCTTCGGCCTCGACGGCATCGCCGCCGCCGAGGGCATGTTCGCCCTGGCCGTCGTCGACGGCGACGATCTGGTGCTCATCCGCGACCACGTCGGCTCCCGCACCCTCTTCCACGCGAGATCCCCCGAAGGCTGGGCCGCCTCCACCTCCCTGCGCGCCCTGCGCCGCTGGCCTGCCCTGCGCACCGGGCCGAACCTGCCCGCCGTCCGCTCCTTCCTCACCTTCGCCTACCTGCCCGGCCGCGAAACCCTGCTGCGCGAGGTACACGAGGTGCTGCCCGGCCGCTGCGTGCGCCTGCACCCCGACGGTACCCACACCGAGCACACCTACTGGGAACCGCGCGAGGACATCGCCGAGGGCGCTCCCGCCGAACACGCCCTGCGCCTGCGCGAACTGCTCGAACAGGCCGTCACCCGCCGCCTGCCCGCCGGACAGGCCGTCGGCGTGCTGCTCTCCGGCGGCATCGACAGCAGCCTGGTCACCGCCCTGGCCGCGAAACTGCACGACCACCCCGTGCACACCTACTCGATCAGCTTCGGCGCCGACGCCCCCGACGAACTCGGCTACTCCGGCCTGGTCGCCACCCACTGCGCCACCCGCCACCGCGTGCTCACCGTTCCGGCCGACACCGTCGCCGCCCGCCTGGCCGACACCGTCGGCCTGCTCGACAGCCCCGTCGGCGACCCGCTGACCGTGCCCAACCTCATGCTCGCCGAAGCCGTCGCCGCCGACGGACTCACCGTGGCCCTCAACGGCGAAGGCGGCGATCCCGTCTTCGGCGGCCCCAAGAACCTGCCCATGCTCATCTCCGAGCTGTTCCGCGAGGACCCCGCCCCGGACGCGCGGGCCCGCGCCTACCTCGACAGCTACCGCAAATGCCACGCCGATCTGCCTGCCCTGCTCACCCCCGACGCCCTGCGCGCCCTCGCCGACGCGCCGTCGCCGGCCGAGCACGTCGCCCCCTACCTGCGCCGCGGCCGGATGAACAGCCTGCTCAACCAGCTGCTGCACACCAACCTGCGCACCAAGGGCGCCCACCACATCCTCACCAAGGTCGAACGCCTCACCGCCGCCAGCGGGATCGAAGGCCGCGCACCACTGTTCGACCGCGCCGTCGTCGACCACGCCTTCACCGTCCCGCCCACCCTGAAACTGGCGGGCGACGTCGAGAAGTGGATCCTCAAGCAAGCCGTGCGCGATCTGCTGCCCGCCACCATCGTCGACCGCCCCAAGAGCGGCATGCGCGTGCCGGTGCAACAGTGGCTCGACGGCCCGCTGCGCGCACTCACCCACGAGCTGCTGCTCGCCCGAGGCGCCCGCGGCAGCGGCCTGTTCCGCCGCGACACGGTGCGCGCCTGGGCCAGAGGCGAGGGCGCCCTGCTGCCCCGGCAGGGCGGCAAACTCTGGCTGGTGCTGTCGCTCGAACTGTGGCTGCGCTCCTACGGCCTGACCGCATGACCTCTGCGGTGGCGGAATATCTCGACCCGTCCCACGACTTGAACGTGAACATCCCCGACGAAAGGACCTATCGCCCGTGGCAGTCCCGGACATCACGTTGAACAATGGAGTGTCGATCCCGCAGTTGGGGTTCGGTGTGTGGCAGATCCCGCCGGACGAGACCCGGGCCGCGGTGGCGACGGCGCTCGAGGTCGGGTACCGGCACATCGACACCGCCGAGATGTACGGCAACGAGAAGGGCGTCGGTGCGGCGATCCGCGAATCGGGGTTGCGCCGGGACGAGGTGTTCGTCACCAGCAAGCTGAACAACGGTTTCCACGCCTACGACGACGTGTTGAGGGCAGTCGAGCAGACCAACGCCGATCTCGGGGTGGAGCAGGTCGACCTGTTCCTGATCCACTGGCCGTTGCCGGGGGTGGGCGATTTCGTGCAGACCTGGAAGGCCATGGAGAAGGCCTACGCGGACGGCCGGGCGCGGGCGATCGGTGTGTCGAACTTCCAGCAGGCGCATCTGGAGCGGTTGCTGAACGAGACGGAGATCGTGCCCGCGGTCAACCAGATCGAGGTGCATCCGTTCTTCTCGCAGAACCCGTTGCGGGCGTTCAACTCCCGGCACGGGATCGTGACCGAGGCGTGGTCGCCGCTGGCGCAGGGCAGGATCGTCGACGACGCGACGATCGTGGAGATCGCCGAGACGAAGGGACGCACACCGGCGCAGGTGACCTTGCGATGGCACCTGCAGCGTGGCGACATCGTGTTCCCGAAGTCGGTGACACGGTCGCGGGTGGAGGAGAACTTCGCGGTGTTCGATTTCGAGCTGTCCGACGACGAGGTAGCCGCGATCGAGGCGGTGAACCGGGACGAGCGCATCGGTCCCGACCCGGACACCTTCGACTACATCCCCTGATCACGATGACGACCGGGCGGGCCACGCGGTGGCCCGCCCGGTCGCCGCCACGCCCCACGGCAGCGACGCCCGCACCCGGGCCGCCCGGAAAGCACCGACACCGTGACAGCCCGTCTGAAGAACCACGCCGACGACGAGAACGAGATCCACGACCTGGCCACCTTCGAGGACGCGGGCCGCAACGCGGTGACCCCCGTCGCCCGCTTCGCCCCCGACGTCGCCGCCGCCGTCGTCGACGCCTTCGCCCGGATCGTGCGCGCCGCCAAGACCAGCACCGCCGCCACCACCCCCGACGCCGACGGTGTGGTCCGCTCCCAGGTCTTCGAGGAGGGCGACGTCTACATGGTCGAGAAACCCTTCGACGGCTTCTTCGCCGACCGCTACCTCATGGACTTCTACGACGCCACCGAGCGCGGCATCTGCTCACGCATGCACCTGCACACCGGTCTGCGCTTCGTCCGCATGATGACCGGGCCCGACACCCGCATCCGGGTCGGCAGCCTCTCCCCGTTCGTGGTCACCGACATCCCCGGCGTCACCCCCTTCCGGCCCGAACAGTTCACCGACGAGCTGCCCGACACCCCACCCGGCGTGCACCGCACCCGCTACAACCTGCTCGTCCCGCCCTGCTCGTTCGTCGACATGCAGATCCCGCGCGGTGTCAGCCACCAGTTCAACGCCATCGGCCCGCACGCCGTCATCGACTCCGTCCACCCCGAGGAATCCATCGAGGTCTTCCGCGAACAGATGTCCGGCTACCGCATGATGGCCCAGACCGTGTTCCTCGCGCCCGAACTCCCCGCCGCCGAAACCTGCACCGACCTCGGCCCCCGCGCATGACCGGCACCGTTGCCCGCCCCCGCCTGTGGCCGGCCATCACCGTGTGGGTCCTCGTCTGGGCGATCTGCGGGCTACTGGCCCCCGTCGTCCAGGACGCCATCGGCCTGTCTGCCGACGTCCTCGCGCTGGTCATGCTCGCCCCCGCGGTCGCCGCCGTGGCCGTGCGGATCACCGTGCGCCACCGCGCCACCGGCCTCTGGCCCGCCGCGCCCGCTCCCGCCGTCCTGCTGTCCACCGCTTGTGCGCTCCTCTGGGTCGCGGTCTTCACCGCCTGCTACGCCGGCACCGGCGCCGACCTCGACCCGAGTGCCGTCGCCGTGGCGGGCACGCCGCTGCCGCTGCTGCTGCTGGCCCAGGCCGTCGGCGCCCTCGGCGAGGAGATCGGCTGGCGCGGCACCCTGCAACGCCTCGGCGAGGCCATCGCCCCGCGCTGGGTGAGCGCGGTCGTCCTCGGCGCGCTCTTCGGCGCCACCCACCTCGGCTACTGGGCCGACGGCGCGGGCTTCCTCACCGGCTTTACCCTCGCGGTCACCGCCATGTCCGTCGCCGCGGTGCTGCTCGCCCGCGGCGGCTTCGCCCAGCGCATGATTCCCGCCACCGTGATCCACCTCGGCGCCAACCTCGTCATCGCCGCCGGTGGCGAGCTCACCGACGCCTGGCGGCTGGTCGCCCCGATGCTCGCCGCCACCTGCGTGGCCCTGCTCGTGGACCGGTTCGGCGCACGCCTGTTCGCTGTCGGCGTCGCCGACACGCCCGCGGTGCCTGGCCTCGCCCGCCCCACCCGGGAAGGATGAGTGTCATGACAGATGCCAAGGACTGGAATGCCGCGATCATCGAGGAATTCCGCGCCAACGGGGGGAAGGTCGGCGGGCCGTTCGAGGGCGCGCCCATGGTGCTGCTGCACCACCGCGGCCGCAAGACCGGACGCGAACTGGTCACCCCGCTGGTGTACCTGCCCGACGAGCACGACCCCGACCTGATCTACATCTTCGCCAGCAAGGCGGGCGCGCCCACCCACCCCGACTGGTACCACAACCTGATGGCCGCCGGTGCGGCCGAGATCGAACGCGGCACCGAGCGCCACCCGGTCACCGTCACCGAGATCGAGGGCAGCGCCCGCGACCAGCTCTACGCCGAACAGTCGAGGCGCATGCCGGGGTTCGCCGACTACGCCACCAAGACCGAGGGCATCCGCACCATCCCGGTCGTCGCACTGCGCCGAGCCTGACAACGGTGGCCTTTCGGCCCAGCACCCGGGGACCTCCGGCAGCCGTGCAGCGATACCTCCGGTTCCTAGCCTGAGAGCACCACCACAGCCGTCGGTTAGGAAGCGCCCCATGGTCGGACAGCACAGCCCCATGGTCGAACGCCCCATGGTCGAACGCTTTACGGTCGACCAACGCAGCGGGGAGCAGGACCGGCACACCGCGCCCGTCGTCGTCGGCATCGACGACTCGGCGGCCAGCGATCTGGCGGTGCGCTGGGCCGCCGACCTGGCCAGGATGCGCGGCAGGCGCCTGCACCTGGTGCACGCGCTCGACCTGGCCGCCACCCGCGCCGCCTTCACCCCGCACGTGCGGCTCATGCCCACCGTGGTCACCGAACTCTACGAACAGGGCGTCGAATACCTCGCCGCCGCCGAACAGCTCGCCCACGAGACGGCCCCCGACCTAGACATCGACACCGAGATCGTCGAAGGCTCCCCCGCCGAAGTGCTCACCGAACGCTCGGCGGGCGCCCTGTGCACCGTCCTTGGCACCGGCAAGGCGGGCCTGCTCGGCTACCTCGGCTCCACCGTCTCCGCGGTGGGCGCGCAGGGGCACGGCGCGGGCGGCGTGGTGCGCGCCTGCGGCGGCGAACTCCAGATCCGCCGCACCGGACCGGTCGTCGTCGGCATCGACGGCAGCGGAGCCCACAACCAGGCCACCATCGGTGCGGCGTTCGCCGAGGCCGCCGAACGTCGCACCGGCCTGGTCGCCGTGCACTGCTGGAGCGACCTGCGCTTCGAACAGCTCACCGGCCTGCCCGACACCATCGACGACACCGAGATCGAAACCGCCGCCCGCGAACTTCTCGCCGCCCAGCTCGCCGGCTGGGACGAGAAGTATCCGCAGGTGGAGCTCACCCGCAAGACCTACCTCTCCGGCCCGCGCCACCACCTGCTGGAATGGTCGAAACCCGCGCAACTGGTGGTCGTCGGCAGCCGCGGCCGCGGTGGATTCCGGCGTCTGCTGCTCGGCTCGACCAGCAACGCGCTCGTGCAGCAGGCGCACTGCCCGGTCATGGTCGTCCATCCCGACAGCGACCCGTCGCGGTGAACCCGGTGCGCGCCCGGCTCGTCTACGAATCCGACCTCGGCAAGGCCCTCGCCTACGCCATCGCCGAAGGGCTCGGCCCGCGCGCCACCGTGCGCGTCGTCTCCGCCGCCGACGCCGCGCGACTGCCCGAACCCGCCGTCGACCTGCTCGTCGTCGGCGGCCCCACGCACGCCTTCGGCGCCGCGCACACCTACGGGCTCGCCCGCGCCGCCCTCGGCGCCCGCCCCGTCCCCGCCGCCGAGGGCGAGGAGACCGCCGGCGTCCGGGACTGGCTCGCCCAGGCCGCCCCCGCGCCCCAGGCCGCCCGCGCCGCCGCCTTCGGCACCAAACTCGCCACCACCTCCCGCCTGCCCGGCTCCACCGCCCACACCATCGGCAGACGCCTGCGCACCCTCGGCTACGAACTCGCCACCACCCCCGCCGACTTCCTGGTCACCTGCACACCGCCCACGCTGCTCAGCGGCGAGCTGCGCCGCGCCTGGCACTGGGGCGCCCACCTGGC
>NZ_JARWRU010000876.1 GCF_029867845.1 Nocardia farcinica
GAGCCGGGGCCCCCGTAGGGTAAGGCCCCGCAAAACCCGGCCCCCCGCGCCGGCCCGGCCCCCGGGGGGAAAGGGCCCACCCCCCCCCCAAAGGATGCAATTAAACCACCGGGAGTCACAAAAACAACGGAAAACCCCAACCCCCCCCCTTTGCGGGGGCGGGGGGCCCCCGCCCCCCCGCGCCCCGGCCCCCCGGGGGCCCCCGCGCGGGGGGGCCCCCCCCCCCCCCGGGCCCGGGCTCTCGCTCGTTCACGCCCCCATGGCCGCGAGCATCAGTCCCATGAGCCCGGCCTCGCGGCTCTGCGAGGTCATCATGTCGCGCGCCGCCTGACGCACCGGGCCGTCGGCCAGCAGTTGGTCGGCGGCGCGGGCCATGGTGACGGCCCCGAGGTGGTGGCGGTGCATGAGCCGCAGGAACAGCTCCTCCGCCTCCCGGCCGTGTGCGGCGGCGAGCCGGTCCAGCTCCTCCCGGCCGACCGCGCCGGGCATGGCCGCCGAATCCGGCCGCGCCACACCGTGATCGTGACCGCTCGCGCGCATCCAGGCCATCGGCTCGGGATTGGTGGGCACCGCCCGGGCCAGCGCGAGCCAGCCGAGCATCATCCCGATCTCGGTGCGCTGGGTGTCGGCCACCTGCCGGGCGAGCAGCCGCACCGTGGGGTCGGCGTCCTCGGGCAGCCGGTCGACGAGCAGCAGCGCCTGCTGGTGGTGGGCGGTCATGTCCTGCACGAACGCGATCTCCACCGGGGACAGGACCGGGGCGGGGTCCGCCGGGTCCGCGATCAGCAGCGGGCGGGCGGCCGCCCCGAGCGCCAGCAACAGCAGGGCCACGCACAACGCGGCGCCCACGGCGTACACGCCGCGCATGTCACGACCCGACGGTGGAGAGCTGGTCGGCGGGCGGGGTGTAGACGGCGGGGTCGATGGCCAGGGTCATGAACCCGCTGTCGTTGCAGGTCACGTACAGCAGGTTGCCGCGCCACTCCGGGGGCGAGAAGCACCAGTCGCTGGTGAGGTCGCCGCCGAGGATCATGCCGCTGCGTTCGCTGAGCGCGCGCCCCGGATCGAACCGCCCCGACAGGGCCGACCCCAGCACCGTG
>NZ_JARWRU010000877.1 GCF_029867845.1 Nocardia farcinica
CCGTGGCGGGGTTCCGGGGGGGGGCGGCTGGGGGGGGGCCGGGCCGGCGGCCGCGCGGCCCAGTTCGACGAAGGCGACGACCAGATCGACCGGCTCGGCCTCCGCGCCGTCGTACCGCTCGCCGATGGCCAGCCCGAGCACACCCTGCTCGGCGAGCTGGCCGATCAACGCCCGGCCGGGCGCGCGGTCACCGGCCGACCACGCGCGCACCGCGCTCGCGGCGCGCCCGCTGTCGAGCAGTTTGCGCACGCTGCCTGCGAAATCGAGCTGTTCGGGGCTGAGCGCGAACCTCATCGGCTGCTCCCTCTCGGTAGACCGAGCAGCCGCTCGGCGATGATGTTGCGCTGGATCTCGTTGGTGCCCGCGTAGATCGGGCCCGACAGCGAGAACAGGTAGCCGTCGGTCCAGGCGCTCGCCTCTTCGGCCTCGGCGCCGAGGATGTCCAGCGCGGTCTCGTGCATGGCGATGTCCAGTTCCGACCAGAACACCTTGGTGATCGAGGATTCCGCGCCCAGCTTGCCGCCCTCGTTCAACCGGGTCACCGTGCCCCAGGTGTGCAGGCGGTAGGCCTCGCTGCGCATCCAGGCGTCCACCACGGCGTCGCGCTGGGCGGTGTCGGATTCGTCGGCCCGCTCGGCCCACAGGTCGATCAGCCTGCTCGCGGTGGCGGTGAACCGGCCGGGGGAGCGCAGCGAGAGGCCGCGCTCGTTGCTGGAGGTGCTCATGGCCACCCGCCAGCCCTCGCCGGGCGCGCCGATCACGTCCTGATCGGGCACGAACACGTCGTCGAGGAAGATCTCGGCGAAGCCGGGCTCGCCGTCGAGCTGGGGGATGGGCCGCACCGACACGCCATCGGCGGTGAGCGGGAACATCACGTAGGTCAGGCCCTTGTGCCGCTCGGCCTCCGGGTCGCTGCGGAACAGGCCGAAGGCCCAGTCCGCGAACGCGGCCCGGGAACTCCAGGTCTTCTGCCCGCTGAGCAGCCAGCCGCCCTCGGTGCGCCGCGCGGTGGAGCGGATGCCCGCCAGGTCGCTGCCCGCCTCCGGTTCCGACCAGGCCTGCGCCCAGATGTCGTCGGCGCGGGCCATCCGCGGCATGATCCGGTCGAGCTGTTCCTTGGTGCCGTGCTCGAACAGCGTCGGCGCGAGCAGGAAGATGCCGTTCTGGCCGACCCGGGCGGGCGCCTGCGCGGCGTAGTACTCCTGCTCGAAGAGCACCCAGTCGATCAGCGAGGCATTGCGCCCGCCGTACTCCTGCGGCCACGCCACCACCGAGAGCCTGGCCTCGGCGAGCTTGCGCTCCCACTCGCGGTGCGCCTCGAACCCCTCGGCGGTGTCCATCGAGGGCAGCGGCCGCGCCGGCTTGTTGGCGGCCAGGAACTCCCTGACCTCGCGCTGGAAGTCCAGCGCCGCCTGATCCAGTTCCAGATCCATCAGGCCGTCCCGTTCTTCTCGGCGGTGCTGCTCGCGACGGTGGCCGTGTCCCGCATGCTCTTGGCGTTCATGCCGCCCAGCGAATCCGCCCCGACCTCGGCGTTGTGCGCGTGCGCGAAGTGATGCAGGCCGAACACCGAATCCATGCCCGAGCGCATGCCCATCAGATCCTCGGCCTGGTTGACCGCCTTCTTGGTCAGCGCCAGCCCGAAGCGCGGCATGGCGGCGATCTTCTCGGCCAGCGCGAAGGTCTCGGCTTCCAGCTCGGCGCGCGGCACCACCCGGTTCACCATGCCCCACTCCTTGGCCGTGGCGGCGTCGAAGCGGTCACCGGTGTAGAGGAACTCCTTGGCCTGGCGCGGCCCGAGCATCCACGGGTGCGCGAAGTACTCCACGCCGGGAATGCCCATGCGCACCACCGGATCGGAGAAGAAGGCGTCCTCGGAGGCGACGATCAGGTCGCACACCCAGGCCAGCATGAGCCCGCCCGCGATGCACGCGCCCTGCACCATGGCGATGGTCGGCTTGGGGATCTCCCGCCAGCGCCTGCACATGCCGAGATAGACCTCGGACTCGCGGGCGAAGCGCTGGTCGCCGCCTGCCTTGTCGACGTGGTCCCACCACAGCACGGCCTTGTTCTCGTAGTGCACGTGGTGGTCGCGGCCCGGCGTGCCGATGTCGTGACCGGCGCTGAAGTGCTTGCCGTTGCCCGCGAGCACGATCACCCCGACCTCGTCGTCCTCGACCGCGCGCGTGAAAGCGGCGTCCAGCGCGTAGGTCATGACCGAGTTCTGCGCGTTGCGGTAGTCGGGCCGGTTCATCGTGACGACGGCGACCCGGCCGCGCCGTTCGTAGGTGACGACCTCACCTTCGTCGGGCACCCCGGCGGGTTGGTCAGACATTGCGAATTCTCCTCACGTTGTGCGTCATCACGCCTTCTCGCCGTCGCGTAGCTCTCGCTTGAGCACCTTGCCCGCCGCGCTGTAGGGCAGGTGGTCGCGGAACTCCACCACCCGCGGCACCTTGAAATTGGCCAGCACCGTCTTGGCGTGCGCGATCACCTGTTCCTCGGTGAGCGCGGCGCCGGGCTTGCGGACCACGAAGGCCTTGCCGACCTCGCCCATCCGTTCGTCCGGGATGCCGATCACCGCGGATTCGGCCACGCCGTCCAGCCGGGCCAGCGCCTGCTCGACCTCGGCGGGATAGACGTTGAACCCGCCGCTGATGTACATGTCCTTGAGCCGGTCGGTGATCTTCAGGTACCCGCGCTCGTCGACGGTGCCGATGTCACCGGTGTGCAGCCAGCCGTCGGCGTCGATCGCCTCGGCGGTGGCCTCCGGGTCGTCCAGATAGCCGAGCATGATGTTCGGCCCGCGCAGCAGCACCTCGCCCGAGGGCGCGAGCTTCAGCTCGAAGCCGGGAATCGGCCGCCCGCAGGTGTTGGCCACCGTCTCCGCGTCGTCGCTGGTGTCGCACATGGTGCCGAACCCGGCCGACTCGGACAGCCCGTAGGCGGTGAGCACCACCTCGAAGTCCAGTTCCGCGCGCATCCGCTCGATGAGCACTACCGGCACCGTGGCCGCGCCGGTCACCGCGACCCGCAGCGTGCTCAGGTCGTAGGAGGCGCGGTCGGGGAAGTCCAGGATGGTCTGGTAGATCGTGGGCGGCCCGGGCAGCACGGTGATCTTCTCGGAGCCGATCAACCGCATGGTCTGCGGCACGTCGAAAGTGACCTGCGGGACGATCGTCGCCCCCGTCACCACGCACGCCAGGATGCCCGCCTTGTAGCCGAAGTTGTGGAAGAACGGGTTGACCACCAGATAGCGGTCGTCGGTGCGCAGTGTCGCGCACTCGGCCCAGGCCCGCACGACCGACAGCGCCTGCCGGTGCGCCACCAGCGTGCCCTTGCTGCGGCCGGTGGTGCCGAGGTGAACAGGATGTCGGACAGGTCGTCCGGTTCGACCTCGCGCGCCCGCCGCTCGGCCTCCTCGACGGTGACCGATTCCGCGGCCGGGCCGAGATCCGCCCAGTTC
>NZ_JARWRU010000878.1 GCF_029867845.1 Nocardia farcinica
GTGTAGACCAGGGCGAGCCACAGCAGCACGCCGACGCGGACCATGCGCTCGCGGGTGATCCGCCACCAGGGGGCCGAGGGCTGGTCGGCGGAGGTCATGGCGTCGACTTCGGTCATCGGTACTCCTGCGGGCTGCCGAGCACGGCGCCGGTGTAGACCGCCGGATCGCGCAGTTCCTCGGCGGCCCGGTCGGCGATGTCGAGGATGGGACCGGCCAGCACCGTCATGGCCAGGCCGACGGCGATCAGGCCCGCGGTGGACACCAGCATCAGCGCGGGCATCCGGCCGGGGTCGACGCGCTCGTCGTAGAGCACGTCGGTGGAGTCCTCCACCAGCGTCGGCGGGCGGGCGGCGGCGAGGTGGCCCTCGGGCGCCTCGGCGCGGGGCCGCCAGAACGCCTTGGCCCACACCAGGGCAACCACGTACAGGGTCAGCAGGCTGGTGACGACCGATCCGGCGACCAGCACCCAGGCCAGCACGCTGCCGTCGTCGGTGCCCGCCTGCAACAGCGCGGCCTTGCCGATGAAACCGGAGAACGGCGGGATGCCGCCGAGGTTCAGCGCGGGCACCAGGTACAGCAGTCCGAGCACCGGGCTGGCCGCCGCCAGGCCGCCGAGCCTGCGTAGCGAGGTGGAACCCGCCTGTCGCTCGATCAGACCGGCCACCAGGAACAGCGCGGTCTGCACGAGGATGTGGTGGGCCACGTAGTACACCGCGCCGGACATGCCGGCCTCGCTGGACAGCGCGACACCGAAGATCATGTAGCCGATGTGGCTGACCAGGGTGAACGACAGCACGCGGCGGATGTCGTTCTGGGCGATGGCGCCGAGGATGCCGACCAGCATGGTGAGCAGGCCGCAGACCATCAGGATGTCGTCGAAGGCGCCGTCGGGGAAGAACAGGCTGTTGGTGCGGATGATCGCGTAGACACCGACCTTGGTCAGCAAGCCCGCGAAGACCGCGGTGACCGGCGCGGGCGCGCTCGGGTAGGAGTCGGGCAGCCAGTTCGACAGCGGGAACATGGCGGCCTTGATGGCGAAGGCGACCAGCAGCACCGCGTAGGCGCCGGTGCGCACGCCCTCGGGCACCGTCTCCAGGCGCACCGCCAGCTGGGCCAGATTGACCGTGCCGGTGATCGCGTAGACCAGCGCGATGCCGATGAGGAAGATCAGCGACGACAGCATCGACACCATGACGTAGGCGATGCCCGCGCGGATGCGCTCGGTGGTCGCGCCGACGGTGAGCAGCACGAACGAGGCGGCCAGCAGGATCTCGAAGCCGACGAACAGATTGAACAGGTCGCCCGCGAGGAAGGCCACCGCGATGCCCGCGGTGAGGACCAGGTAGCTCGGTCGGTAGATCGAGGTCGGCTGCCGGTCGTCGCCGTCGCGGATGTTCTGGCCCGCACCGTAGATGGCCACGGCGAGCAGCACGATCGAGGAGACCAGCAGCATGCCCGAGGAGAGGCGGTCCACCACCAGGGTGATGCCGATCGGGGTGTCCCAGCCGCCCACCTGCAGGGCGGTGGTGCCGTCGCGGTCGGCCAGGAACAGCAGCATGCCCGCGATGACCACGATGGCGGCCAGGGCCACGATCATGACGGTGCCCTGCACGCGCGGGCTGCGGCCGAAGATCAGGCACAGTGCGGCGGCCAGCATCGGCACCAGCACCGGCAGCGGCGCCAGGACGGTGATGAGGTCGGCGGAGAGGGTCACTGGTCGGGCTCCTCACCGTCACGACGCGCGGCGATCTCCGCGTCGTCCTGGTCGGTCTGCACGTCGTCGGTGGTGGTCAGCTGGTACGAGCGGTAGGCGAGGGCGAGCACGAAGGCGGCCAGGCCCATGGTGATGACGATGGCGGTGAGCACCATCGCCTGGGCCAGCGGGTCGGCCATCTCGTCGGTCTCGGCGCCGGAACCGAGGAAGGGCGCCGCGCCGCTCGGCCCGCCCGAGGTGAGGATGAGCAGGTTGACGGCATTGCCGACCAAAATCATCCCCAGCAGCATGCGCGAGACCGCGCGTTCCAGGATCAGGTACACCCCGCACGCGGTGAGCACGCCGATGATGATCAGGAGCGTGAGATTGGCACTCATCGGTGGGCGCCCTCCGTGTCGCTGTCGGTGCCGGCGACTCCGTTGTCCGCGCGACCGTTGGCTGTGCCGTTCTCGGTTGTGCTGTTCCCGGCGGTGCCGTTCTCGATTGTGCCCTTCTCGGTCGTGCCGTGCTCGGCGGTGCTGTTGCCAGGGGTGCCGTTGTCCGTCGTGCCCTTCTCCTCGGCGCCCGTGCCGTTCGCCGCGCCCTCGGTGCGGCGGCCGGTGCCGTTGGCGATCACACCGGTGGCGGCGGCCGCGGCGACAGTGGCGGCGACGGTCGCGGTCGTCTTGCGCGGGCTGGTGGAGGACAGGTCGGGCAGTTCCAGGTCGAGGCGGGCGCCGAGGCTGCGCAGCACGTCGAGGACGAGGCCGACCACGATCAGATAGACACCGAGGTCGAAGAACAGCGCGGTGACCAGTTTGATGGTGCCGAGCACCGGTAGCGTGACCTCGACGATCGCCGAGGTCAGCGGCGGCGCGCCGAGCAGCAGCGAGCCCACCGCGGTGCCCGCGGCCAGGGTCAGGCCCGCGCCGAGCAGGTGGCCCGCGTCGACCCGCCGCGCCGCGCCGCGCGCGTAGCGGCCGCCCCCGCGATAGCGCAGCGTGCGCGCGCCGGCCGCGGGCCGGCCCCCCGCG
>NZ_JARWRU010000879.1 GCF_029867845.1 Nocardia farcinica
AAGTTTGGTTCAGTATGGGTGAGGCTTTCTGCTGGGCCAGGGGGTTTATGAGTAACGGCTCGGGCAGCCCGAGCCGGGCCTGCGCGCCGCCGACCTGTGGGCCGCTGACCGAGCCTATCAGTAAACTCGACGACCACAGCCCCGATACCCGCCCGCGCTGGTGCACCGGCGAGAGCCGGATCACCAGCGCCAGCGAGGACACGGTGAACATGGTGGAGCCGATGCCGCCGAGCGAGCGCAGCACCAGCAGCTGCCAGTAGGTCTGGGAGAACGCGCACAGCCCGGTGGACACCGCGACGATGCCGAGCCCGCTCAGATACACCCAGCGCTCCCCCAGCCGCTGCACCAGGCCGCCGCTGAACGGCGCGAACAGCAGCCGCATCAACGCGAACGCGCTGATGATCGCCGAGGCCGCGGTCACCCCGACGCCGAAGCTGCGCGCGAACTGCGGCAGCACCGGCGCCACCAGGCCGTAACCGATGGCGATCACGAAGGCGGCGCCGATCAGCACCCAGATCTCGGCGGGCAGCCGCTGATCCGATCCGATCCGGTCCGACGTGCGCTCGCCGGTACTACAGCCACTCACCGCGACAGAGCCTTGCTCACCATCTCCTCGGCGGCGGCTTGTACCTGCTTCAGGTGGTCGGGACCGTGGAACGACTCGGCGTAGATCTTGTACTTGTCCTCGGTGCCCGAGGGCCGCGCGGCGAACCAGGCGTTCTCGGTGGTCACCTTCAGTCCGCCCAGCGCGGCGCCGTTGCCGGGGGCGCGGGTGAGCACCTCGGTGATCGACTCACCGGCGATCTCGGTGCCGGTGACCATCTCCGGTGTCAGCGCGGACAGCAGATTCTTCTGCTCCGCGGTGGCGGGGGCGTCGACGCGCGCGTAGGCGGGCGAGCCGTACCGGCGTTCCAGCTCGCCGTAGCGGGCCGAGGGGGTCTGGCCGGTGACGGCGGTGATCTCGGCGGCCAGCAGGGCGAGCAGGATGCCGTCCTTGTCGGTGGTCCACACGCTGCCGTCCATGCGCAGGAAGGACGCGCCCGCGCTCTCCTCGCCACCGAAGGCCAGGCTGCCGCTGAACAATCCGGGCACGAACCACTTGAACCCGACCGGCACCTCGTGCACCTGGCGGCCGAGCACGCTCACCACCCGGTCGACCATGGAGGAGGTGACCACGGTCTTGCCGATCTTGGTGAGCGCGTCCCAGCCGATCCGGTTGGCGACCAGGTAGTCGATCGAGACCGCGAGGAAGTGGTTGGGGTTCATCAGTCCGCCGTCGGGGGTGACGATGCCGTGGCGGTCGGCGTCGGCGTCGTTGCCGGTGGAGATGTCGTAGTCGTCCTTGATGGCCACCAGGCCCGCCATGGCGTGGCGGGAGGAGGGGTCCATGCGGATCTTGCCGTCGCTGTCGAGTGTCATGAACCGCCAGGTCGGGTCGACGAACGGGTTGACGACCTCCAGTTCGAGGTCGTAGCGCTGGCCGATCTCCTCCCAGTAGTCGACGCTCGCGCCGCCCATCGGGTCGGCGCCGAGCCGGATGCCCGCGCCGCGGATCGCGTCCAGGTTCAGCACGTTCGGCAGGTCGGCGATGTAGTGGTCGAGGTAGTCGTAGCGTTCGACGTGGTTGGTCAGCGCCTGCATGAGCGAGACGCGCTTGACCCCGTTGAGGCCGTTGGCCAGCAGTTCGTTGGCGCGCGCGGCGATGGCGTCGGTGGCGCTGGTGTCGGCCGGACCGCCGTGCGGGGGGTTGTATTTGAAGCCGCCGTCGCGGGGCGGATTGTGCGAGGGCGTGACCACGATGCCGTCGGCCTGGTGTTTGGCGCCGCCGCGGTTGTGGCGCAGCACCGCGTGACTCAGCGCCGGGGTCGGGGTGTAGCGGTCGCGGGCGTCGATCATCGCGGTGACGCCGTTGCCTGCCAGCACCTCGAGCGCGGTGGTCCACGCGGGCTCGGACAGCGCGTGGGTGTCGCGCGCCAGATACACCGGTCCGGTGATGCCGCGGGTGGCGCGGTACTCGACGATCGCCTGTGTGATCGCGAGGATGTGACGTTCGTTGAACGCGGCGTCCAGGCTGGAACCGCGATGCCCCGATGTGCCGAACACCACCTTCTGCGCCGGGTCCGCCGGGTCGGGCACGCGACTGTAGTACGCCGTCACCAGGTGCGCGATGTCGTCGAGATCGCTCGCGCGCGCGGGACGCCCGGCTCGATCGTGGGCCATGCTCGGGTCTCCCTTCCACGTCGGCTGTGCCCGGCTGGTCATGGAGATCATGCCGCCAGCCGGCCGATCCCCGACGCGGCGGCATACGCCACGCCGAGACCGGCAGCCACGCTGATCGCGACGTAACCTGCGGCGATGCCGTAGGCGCCGTCGGCGAGCAGGCGGACGGTCTCGTAGCCGAATGTGCTGAACGTCGTCAACGCGCCGCAGAAGCCCGCGCCCGCTGCCGACAACAGCCACCCGCCCGCGCCCGCGCCGATCAGAGCGCCCAGCACCGCCGAACCGACAATGTTAACGGTCAATGTTCCCAGTGGCAGCCGGGAGGAGAATCGGGCGGCGAGCGCGCGGTCGACGAGATATCTGGCCGGGGCGCCGATCATGCCGCCGAGGACCACGAGCACGGTGTTCATCCGCGCACCCCGTCCTCGCCTGCCGTTGGCGTGCCTCGCAGGCCGATCATCTCGGACCCCCTTCCGTCGTGCTGTCGCCGTGATCGCTATCGAGCCGTCACCCTTCGAGCCGCGCCCGCACCGAGCACCACCCCCGCGAGCGCGGCGACCAACGTACCCCCCAGGTACCCGAGCGCCTCGAGCACCGCACCGGATTCGAGCAGTGTACGAATCTCGACGCTGTAGGTCGAAAAGGTGGTGTAGCCACCGAGGAAGCCGACGCCGAGGAAGGGCCGGGCCAGCCGGTGGGTGAGGCGCTCGCGCAGCAGCAGCGTCATCAACACCCCCATGGCGAAACAGCCGGTGGCGTTCACGACCAGCGTCGACCAGGGCAGCTGCCCCGCCCCGGCGGGCCACCACAGGCCGATGGAGTGACGCAGCAGCGCGCCGAGTCCGCCACCCACCGAGATCGCCGCCAGCAGGGCGGGATCGAGGGGAGGCACGCGTGCCGGTGCGCTCATTCCGACCTTTCCGAACGGGGATCTCGCTCACCGAGCCGAGGGAATCGATCCGTTCATGCTATCGGCACGGAACGGAGAGATTTCCTCCGGTTAAGCCGGACCGTTGCTAGCATGGCGGGGTGCACCAGGTCGCGGCCCCTTCTCCTCCCCGGCGTCTCCGGGCCGATGCCGCACGCAACCAGCAGCGCATCATCGCCGCCGCCAGGGAACTGTTCGCCGACCGCGGACTCGACATCACCCTCGACGACGTGGCCGAGCGCGCGGGCGTCGGCGTCGGCACGGTCTACCGCCGGTTCTCCAACAAGCGCGAACTGATCGCCGAGGTCTTCGAACAGAACATGCGCGAGTTCGCCCAGGAGGCCGAACAGGCCGCGCGCCACCCCGATCCGTGGCTCGGGCTGGTCGAGTTCTTCCAGTACGCCTGCCGGCATCTGGCCGACAATCGCGGATTCGCCGAGGTCCTGCTCGACCTGGCCGACGACCCGGAGCGGTTCGCGCACCTGCGCGACCGGATCACCCCCACCATCGCCACCATCATCGAGCGCGCCCACGACGCGGGAGCGTTGCAACCGGAGATCGAGCCGTCGGATTTCCTCGCGCTGGTCCACATGGTCGACGCGGTGGCCGCCTTCGCCAAGCCGGTGAATCCGAACGTCTGGCAGCGCTATGCCGCCATCGTGCTCAACGGCGTGCGGGCGGGCGAGGTGACCCGCGTCGAGCTGCCCGTGGGGCCGCTGCGCGAGGAGGACTTCGAGCAGGCCAAGCTGCACGCCTGCACCGACCGTCGCCGATAGCCAGGGGTGAGCCCGCAGTAGCGTGCGTCACTGCGCGCGGCTACAGTTGGTCACATGACCAAGTGGGTGAACTGGGCAGGCGATCAGAAGTGTGCCCCGGCACGCGTCGCCACACCGCGCGACCCCGGCGAAGTCGCCGAACTGCTCGTCCAGGCGGCCGGCGAGGGCCGGACCGTGCGCGTCGCGGGAGCCGGCCACTCGTTCACCGACACCGTCCTCACCGACGGTGTGCTGCTCGACCTGTCCAGGATGAACCGCGTGCTCGAGCTGGACGCGCGCAGCGGACTGGTGCGCGTGCAGGCGGGCGCCTCGCTGCACACCATCAGCACCGCCGCGCACGCGGCCGGGCTGGCCTTCCCCAATCTCGGCGACATCGACGTGCAGACCATCGCGGGCGCGACGGCCACCGGCACCCACGGCACCGGCGCCACCTTGCAGAACCTCTCGGCGGCACTGCATTCGATCGAGATCGTGCGCGCCGACGGCACGGTCGTCGAGGTGAACGAGGACGACGACCCCGAGGCATGGCGCGCGGCGCGGGTCGGCTTGGGCGCGCTGGGCGTGGTCACCGCGGTCACGCTGCGCATGGTGCCCTCGTTCGTGCTGGAGGGCATCGAACGCCCCGAGCCGGTGGAGGATCTGCTCGCCGATCTCGACACTCACGTCGACGGCAACCAGCATTTCGAGTTCTACATGTTCGGACACAGCCCGCTGGCGATGACCAAGCGCAACAACCGGGTCGACCTGCCCGAGCAGCCGCGCGGGGCGCTGGTGGACTGGTGCAGCGACATCCTGCTCAACAACCACCTGTTCGACGCGCTGTGC
>NZ_JARWRU010000880.1 GCF_029867845.1 Nocardia farcinica
ATCCCGAGCGCTTCCAGCAGTTGCTCGCCGCCGTGCGGCCGCGCATGACCGAGCGGGTGGCCGACTTCGTCCGGCTGGTGGTGCCGGTACTGGCCGAGGCGCATCGGCTCACCACCGCGCTGGCGGGCACCAGGGAAGCCGACATCGCCGAGGATGTGCGCGCCCAGCTGGGCGAGCTGGTGTTTCCCGGTTTCGTCTCCGAGTTCGGCAGCGCCCGGCTGCGCGAGGTGCCGCGCTATCTGCGTGCGGCGCGGGCGCGGTTGGAAGCGCTGCCCGCGTCGGCGGTGCGGGACCGGCAGGGCATGGTCGAGGTCGATCGTGCGATGGCCGCCTACGACCGGCTGCTGCGCGCACTGCCGGAGAATCGGCGCACCGCACCGGAGGTCGTCGAGATCTGGTGGATGATCGAGGAACTGCGGGTCTCGTTGTTCGCCCAGAAGCTGGGCACGCCCTATCCGGTGTCGGCCAAGCGGATCGAGAAGGCGATCGCGGCCGTCCGCCGCTGATCACACGGTCGCGATCAGCGAATGGTGCGCGAAACGCGCTGCGCGCCCGCGTCGTCAGTCCGCGGCGGCTCCCGCACGGGCCCTGGCCGCGCGCATCGCGCTGATCTCGTGTTCGAAGTCCTCGGCCGAGGTGAAGGACCGGTAGACCGAGGCGAAGCGCAGGTAGGCCACTTCGTCGAGATCGCGCAGCGGACCGAGGATCGCCAGGCCGACCTCATGGCTGGGCACCTCGGGCGAGCCCTTGGCGCGCACTGCGTCCTCGACCTGCTGGGCCAGCAGGTTCAGCGCGTCGTCGTCGACTTCCCGGCCCTGACAGGCGCGGCGCACGCCGCGGATCACCTTCTCCCGGCTGAACGGCTCGGTGACGCCGCTGCGTTTGACCACCGACAGGATGGCGGTCTCCACCGTGGTGAAGCGCCGTCCGCAGGACGGGCAGGAACGCCGCCTGCGGATGGCCGCACCTTCCTCGGCTTCGCGCGAGTCGACGACCCGGGAGTCGGGGTGTCGGCAGTACGGGCAATGCATCCGAGGTCCTTCGTCCGTGCGTGCCCCTCGCATCCGGTCGCCCCGGTGGGGCGGCCGAGCCCGGCGAGCACGTGTCCAGGCAGGTAGGCAGTATGCCGAGTTTACCCGTCCGAAGTCAGGACAGCACTTGCCACTGCGTGCCGAGATCGGCCAGCAGCTCGGGCAGGCGCGCGACGAGCCTGCCGTTCGCCAGTTTCTGCCAGTGCGTCTCGCCGAGCACGGCAGCCGCCAGCGGCCGGTTCGTCATCAGCTCGATGTGCCGTGGCACGAGGTCACCGGTGATGTAGGCCCAGCGGGTGTCACGGTCGGCCCAGTTGAAGTCGGGCAGCGGCGTGCGCAGCACGATCTCGCGGCGGTCGACCGTGGCGCGCACGGTGGCCGGGGCGAACACGCCGGGGGCGCGCACACCGGGCACGCCGGGCTTGGCGGCAAGGGTGCTGATGTAGGTGAGCACGCGGCCGATGCCGTCACGGCCGGAGGAGGTGACGTCCCACTGGTCGGCCACGATGTGGTTCTGCTCGCGGTCGGTCATCCGTATCAGCGCGTCGACGCGGCCCTGCTCGGTCCCGCTGTCGAGAGCGCGCCAGCCGTCGAGCAGGTCGGCGTCGAGCACACCGGCTCGCGCCAGCTCCTCCACGGCGGCGAGCCCACCGGCGAGATAGGCCTCGTGCATGGGGACCAGGTCGGTGAAGATGTGCTTCTGCATGATCATCAGCCGCTGCTGGTACCAGGCGATGTCGGCCGCGGACAGGCGCGCGCCCTGGGTGACGAGGGTTCGTATGTCGGCGGGCAGCCCGTCGACCAGTTCGGCGGGGGTGCCCGCCAGCGCGTCGGCCACGGCGTTGCCGATCGCGTGCACACCCGGCGCGTCGAGGACGCGGCCGATGTCGCCCGCGTCGAAGAAGCCGGACGCGAAGGAGCCGCCCGCGATCGCGGCCAGGCCGGCCCAGTAGAAGCCGGGGTGGGCCGCGGCCAGGCGCAGATAGTTGACGTAGACCTGGTTGAAGGTGTGCTCGTTGGGGGCGACGCCGCGGCTCGGATCCCAGGCGACGGGGTCGATCTGCGCGTTGGCGAGCGCGACCGTCAGCCAGTACTGGTGCAGCAGCGTGCCGTAGCGGGCGGGTTCGACGCCGTCGGCGCGCGCGGCCGCCACCGCCGCGCGCAACGTCGGCTCGTCCAGCGGCAGCGCCGGATGCAGGGCGCCGCCGTACTCCCCCTCACCGTTGACGCTGGGCAGATCGAGATAGGCGGCGTAGGCCGGAGCGGGCCGGGCGGAGGCCGAGGGCAGCCCGGCCACGAGGACGGACAGACACAGCAGGAGCACGGAGCAGACCCGTGCGGCGAATCCGGTGGTGCGCGGCGTCATCGCGAGAGCCCCCGAGGGTCGATCACGGCAGCGGGACTGCCTGGGTTACGTCCGCAGCACAGTAGCAACACGTTTCAGAAATCGGTCGATTTTGCCGATGAATACCCGCTCACGCCCGCTATCGCAGAGATGACACACGTTCGATTTCTGCGGCCCCCGTCAGACCGCCCCCGCTCGACGGGAGCGGCTCGGGCACGCCCGCGCGCCACTGAGTGAGCAGCAGCATGGCGATGACGAACAGCGCGGTGACCAGCGCGGCCACCGCCAGCGCGGCGAAGCCGACCTCCGCGCGCTCGACGGGCGTGCTGGAGGCGGGCCGGTGGGCGCTGCGACGCGGCGCGACCCGGACCCGTTCGTACCGGACCGGTGTGCCCGCGGGCCTGCCGACCAGCGGCCTGCGATCGACCCGCCGCACCCGCTGGACATCGCGCCCGGCACCCCTCCGCTCGCGCCGCGGCAGTCCACGACCCGCGGCGCCGAGCCCGCCGTCGGCGCAGGCCGCCCCGAAGGGCGTGACGATGCCGCGATACTCCTCGGGACACACCTCCCCCCGGCCGGAGCCCGCCGCGCCGCCCGCGGCCCGCGCCGCGCGGACGGTCTCGGACGACGGGACGAAAGCGGGTGCGGGAGAACGCATCTGATGGTTCATCGGCCAAACCTCCGTGGGTTGCGGGACGACGTGGCGCGGGAGACGACGAGGCGGCAGTGACGTTCGCCGGTGCGGCTCGCTCATACTGTTCGCTCACATGTTCGACAGAACGTATGTTCGAATGTTTCTAGCACGCTCGCCGCGCGCTGTCACGACCAAACCCCGACGCGAGTCGAACGGATGTTTGAAGAATCACCCCCGCCGGACTAGATTCGGACACGACGACAGACGACGGGAAGGGCGGGCAGTGGTGAGCCGTACAGACGACACGGTGGACGAGAGCGCGGTCGCCGCCGACCCGGCCGGGAACGGGGCCGAACTCACCGTGCGTCAGCGCAAGGTGCTCGACGTGATCCGCACGTCGGTGAGCGAGCGCGGCTATCCGCCCAGCATCAGGGAGATCGGCGACGCCGTCGGCCTGACCTCCACTTCCTCGGTGGCCCACCAGCAGCGCGCCCTGGAGCGCAAGGGCTATCTGCGCCGCGACCCTAACCGGCCGCGCGGGGGGGACGTGCGCGGCCTGGACGAGGCCGTGCGCGCCGTGACCGCCCTGCCCGGCGGCGCGCCCGAGCCCGGCGAGACCTCCGCCGACCCGGCCCGGCCCACTCCCACCTTCGTGCCCGTCCTCGGCCGGATCGCCGCGGGCGGGCCGATCCATGCCGAACAGGCGGTCGAGGACGTCTTCCCACTGCCACGGGAGCTGGTCGGCGACGGCTCGTTGTTCCTGCTGCGGGTGGTCGGCGAGTCGATGGTGGACGCGGCGATCTGTGACGGCGACTGGGTGGTGGTGCGCCAGCAGAACGTTGCCGAGAACGGCGACATCGTGGCCGCGATGATCGACGGCGAGGCCACGGTCAAGACGTTCAAACACGACGGCAAGGACGTCTGGCTGATGCCGCACAACCCGCTGTTCGATCCCATCCCCGGCAACGACGCCCGTATCCTCGGCAAGGTCGTCACCGTCATCCGCAAGGTCTGAGCGGCCATCCGGGCACCGGAGCAGGTGCCCGGCCGCGCCAGGAGGCCGGCCATGTCCCTCGGCAGCGCACCGCAGGAGCGCCGGGGCTCACCCGCGCTGGTCTGGTACGCCTCCTACGGGTCGAACATGCATCTGGACCGCCTGCGCTGCTATCTGGCCGGCGGCTGTCCGCGCGGCGGGGCGATCACGTTGCCCGGGGCTCGCGATCCCCGCGACCCGGCCCGCTCGGTCGGCGTCGAACTGCCCGGCGTGCTGTACTTCGCCACCGAATCCCTGACCTGGACGGGTGGGCGGGCCTTCTACTGTCCCGACGCGCCGGGACGCACCGCGGCTCGCGCCCATCTGCTCACCGTCGAGCAGTTCTCCGACATCGTGGCCCAGGAGATGTACCGTCCGCCTGGCGCCGACCTCGACCTGAGCGCCGTGCTGGCCACCGGTCGCGCCGCGCTCGGCCCCGGCCGCTACGAGACGCTGGTGCACGCGGGCGACCTGGACGGGCACCCGATCCTCACCTGCACCGCGCCCTGGCGCCACACCGATCTGCCCGGCAATCCGCCCTCGGCCGCCTACCTGCGTCATCTGGCCGCGGGACTGGCCGAATCGCACCGCTGGCCGCGAGCCCGCATCGCCGAGTACCTGGCCACCCGCCCCGGCGCGGCGCCGGCCGGGGCCCCGGAGGGCCTGGGCGCCCCCCAAACCGGCGCGCCGGGGGACGGGAGGTGAGAAATTGGGCCGGGTACATGGGTTTTGTGCGCCAGTGCCCGGGTATTGCCCCCTAAGT
>NZ_JARWRU010000881.1 GCF_029867845.1 Nocardia farcinica
GTCGACCGCCGTCGTGCTCGCCTACATGCTGGTGACCACCGCGCTCATCCTGGTCTTCGGGCGGGTGGCCGATCTGGTGGGCCGTCGACCGCTGTATCTGGCCGGGATCGGGCTGTTCACCGCGGCGACCGCCCTGTGCGCGGTGGCGTTCTCGCCGTGGCTGCTCATCGCGGCCCGCATGCTGCAAGGGGTGGGCGCGGCGGCGTTCGTCACCAACAACACCGCGTTGCTCACCGATGTGTTCCCGGCCGCGCAGCTCGGTCGCGCGCTCGGCTGGAATGCGACGGTGGCGGCGCTGGCCCAGGTGATCGGCCCGGTGGTGGGTGGCGCGGCGACCGCTGTGGCGGGGTGGCGCGGATTGTTCCTGGTGACGCTGCCGTTCGGTCTGGTGGCGTTGGTGGCCTCGATTTTCGTGGTGCCGCGGGCCGCCGGGCAGCGCGGGAGCGGGGAACGGTTCGACGCCCTCGGCGCGGTGCTGTCGACGGTGGCGCTCGCGGCGGCGGTGGTGGCGCTCTCGCCGGATGTCCCGGTGTCGCCGTGGCCGAGTGCGGCGGTCGCGGCAGGCGCCGCGGCGGCGTTCGTCGTCGTGCAGATCCGTCGCACCCATCCGCTGGTCGACGTGGGGCTGTTCCGCATCCGCGCGGTCACCCTGGTCCTGCTGGCGGCGTTGTCGAACGCGGTGGCCACCTACGCGATCGTCATCATGATCTCGTTGTACGGGCAGGGCGGCGGGCTCGATCCGGCGCAGGCGGGACTGTTGGTCGTGCCGGTGGCGCTGGGGGCCGTGGTCGCCGCGGCCGCGACCGGGCGGCTCATGCGCCGCTTCGCCCCGCGCGCGCTGGCCGTCACCGGCATGGGGCTCAACGCCGTCGGCTCGGTGGGTGTCGCGCTCACCCTCGCCGACGACGCCGCGACGCTCTGGCCGCTGGCGCCGTGGCTGGCGGTGCTCGGCGCGGGGACCGGCCTGTTCATGACGCCGAGCACCAGCGTGCTCATGCTCACCGCCCCGGCGCGGCGGCGCGGCATCGCCAACGGGCTGCGCTCGACCCTGCAGAACGTCGGCTACCTGTTCAGCGCGGCGCTGGCGCTGGGTGTGGCCACCGCCGGGTTGGACGAGCAGGCCAGGCGGGCGGCCTTCGCCGGGACGCTCGGCGGGGTCGATGCCGCGCAGCTGGCGGCCTTCGTCGGCAACCTGCGGCTGGCCTGCCTGCTGTTCGCCGCCCTCTCGGTGCTCGGGCTGGTGGTGTGCCTGTTCTTCCCGCGCCGTGGCCCCATGCCCGCGCTCGTCGTCGCCGATGCCCCGCCGGAGACGGCGGCCGTCGCCGAAACGACCGTCCGATGAGGCAATCCCCCCGGACAATCCCCCCGGACAATCCCCCCCGGACAATCCCCTCGACAGGAGGAGTTCGCATGTCCCCCACCGATGATGCCGCCCGCGGGCGCGAGGCCGACGATCTGGACGCCGACTACGCCGACGCGGGCTTCGGCGGACAGCTGGGCGCGGGCAGCAGGCCCGCGCTGGTGCTGGTCGATCCGGCCCGCGCCTACATCGACCGGGAATGCTCGCTCTACGCGGGCGTGGAGGAGCCGGTGGCGGCGATGCGGGAGCTGCTCGCCGCCGCCCCCGCCGCCGGGATTCCGGTGATCGTCACCGAGGTTCGATTGCGCGCGGACGGCGCGGACGCCGGCGTGTTCTTCCGCAAGGCGCCCTCACTGCGCGCGTTCTGCGCGGGTAGCCCGTACGCGGAGTTCATCGACGGGCTGGCCCCGCTGCCGGACGAGCTACGGCTCACCAAGCAGTATCCGAGCGCCTACTTCGGCACCTCGTTGCAGTCCTATCTGTCCGCGCTGCGGGTGGACACCGTGTTCATCGGCGGACTGTCCACCAGCGGGTGCGTGCGGGCCGCCGCGCTGGACACCATGCAGCACGGATTCGTGCCCATCGTGGTGGCCGACGCCGTCGGTGACCGCGACCGGCGGGTGCACGAGGCCAATCTGTTCGACATGGCGGCCAAGATGGCCGACGTGTGGTCGCTCGCGCGGGCGAAGGACCATCTCGCCGATCTGTCCGCCTGCCAACCCGCCGGGGAGGCCGAGGCCGTGGTGGCGTGAGCCGAACACGCCCCGGTCACTCGTAGGCGACCTGCCAGCTCTTGATGCCGTGGATCCAGCCGTTGCGCAGCCGCACCGGCGGCGCGAGTTCACGCAGGTTCGGCATGGCGTCGGCGATGGCGGCGAACATCAGGTCGATCTCCAGGCGGGCGAGGTTGGCGCCCACGCAGTAGTGGGTGCCGGTGCCGCCGAAGCCGACGTGCGGGTTGGGGTCGCGGCCGATGTCGAAGGTGTAGGGGTCGTCGAAGCCGTCCTCGTCGAAATTGGCCGAGCCGTAGAACAATCCGACGCGCTGGCCCGCGCGGATGAGCTGCCCGCCGAGCTCGACGTCGCGGGTGGCGGCGCGCTGGAAGACCGTCACCGGGGTCGACCAGCGCACGATCTCGTCGGGGGTGGTGCGCGGGCGCTCGGCCTTGAACCGCTCCCACTGGTCGGGGTGGTCCACGAACGCCTTCATGCCGTGGGTGATGGCGTTGCGGGTGGTCTCGTTGCCCGCCACCGACAACAGGATGACGAAGAAGCCGAATTCGTCCGAGGCCAGCGCCTCGCCGTCGACATCGGCCTGGATCAGTTCGGTGACGATGTCGTCGGCCGGGCAGGCGCGGCGCTGCTCGGCCATGTTCCAGGCGTAGCCGAGCACCTCGGCCGAGGCCATGGCCGGGTCGCCGTATTCCGGGTCGTCGTAGTTGAGCATCTGGTTGGACCAGTCGAAGAGCTTGCGCCGGTCCTCCTGCGGCACGCCGAGCAGTTCGGCGATGGCCTGCAACGGCAGTTCGCAGGCGACCTGTTCGACGAAGTCGCCGCTGCCGCTCTTCTCGGCCTCGTGCACGATCCGCTCGGCGCGGTCGGTCAGCGCGGCGCGCAGGCTCTCCACCGCGCGCGGGGTGAAGCCCTTGGAGATGATGCGCCGGATCTTGGAGTGCTTGGGCGGGTCCATGTTCAGCAGCAGCGCGCCGGTCTCGTTCATCTGCGCCGGGCTGATGTCGCCGGGCAGCCGGATGATCGAGCCCTTGAGCCGGGAGGAGAAGATCT
>NZ_JARWRU010000882.1 GCF_029867845.1 Nocardia farcinica
TCCAAGGGCTGACCCGGGGGCCGACCCCGGCGCGCCGGGCCGCGCGCTCCTGGGGTCAGGCGACGCAGGGCGCCTGGGCGAACCCGAGCAGGGTGCAGGCGCTGGCGTCGGAGATCTTCCAGCTGTCGCCCTCGTGCTGCCAGGTCAGCGGCATGGCGGGGGCGGCGCCGTGCGGAGAGGTGATCACGACCTGGGCGGTGGCGGTCTCGCCCTCGAGGGTGACGTCGCTGACGGTGAAGGTCAGCGCGCCGTAGCCGCCGAGCGCGGCGTTCATGGCCTCGATATTGGACACGCGCTTGTCGCCGTCGACGATCAGGCCGGTCTTCTCCGCCGGGGGCTTGGCCGGGTCGGCGAACTGGTCGAGGGTGGCCTGCAGCTCCTCGGGAGCGGGGGCCTCGTGCGAGTGGCCCTCCTCGGCCGCCGCGCTGGTGGTGGTCGCCGCGGCGCTGGTCACCGCGCTGGTGGTGACACCGGCGGCGGTGTCGTCCGACTCCTCGTCCGAGCAGCCGACGAGACCGACGGTCAGGGCGACGGCAGCGGCGGCGGTGGCGACGACGGCGCGCAGCGATCGGGTGGGACGGTGCATGGTCAGCAACCTTTCGGCTCGGTGCGAGGGAATGTGTCCCCGCCTGGGTTAGGGGAGGCTAACATGGAGAGTCCGCCGCTCACCGCAAGGTAGATGTGATCACGAAGAAACAATGTCGCAGGGCGAGATCGGGTCGCGCCCGGTAGCGTTGTAAGACCGGGACTGGGAGGAGCAGCACATGAGCCCCATCGAGAATTCGGATTCGGCGGCCTGGAGAGAGCTCGAGGCGGTACGCGCCGAGGTGGCTGCGCTCCGAAGGCAACTGGCCGACTCGCCGGAAGAGACACGGGAACTGCAGGCGCGTATCGATTCGCTGACCATTCGCAACGCCAAGCTGATGGACACCCTCAAAGAGGCGCGTCAGCAGCTGGTCGCGCTGCGGGAGGAGGTCGATCGGCTCGGCCAGCCCCCGAGTGGCTACGGCGTGCTGATCGGCGTGCACGACGACCAGACCGTCGACGTGTTCACCTCCGGGCGCAAGATGCGGCTGGCCTGCTCGCCGAACATCGACACCGACCAGCTCTCCTACGGTCAGACCGTCCGGCTGAACGAGGCGCTGACGGTGGTCGAGGCCACCGACTACGACGCCGTCGGTGAGATCGGCACGCTGCGCGAGATCCTCGACGACGGCCGCCGGGCCCTGGTCGTCGGGCACGCCGACGAGGAGCGGGTGGTCTGGCTGGCGGGTCCGCTGGCCAAGGTGGCCGAGGCCGACGACATGGAGGATCCCGATTCGCCCATCCGCAAGCTGCGGCCCGGCGACTCGCTGCTGGTCGACACCAAGTCCGGCTTCGCGTTCGAGCGCATCCCCAAGGCCGAGGTGGAGGACCTGGTCCTCGAAGAGGTCCCCGACGTCGACTACACCGACATCGGCGGCCTCGGCAGGCAGATCGAGCAGATCCGCGACGCGGTCGAGCTGCCGTTCCTGCACAAGGATCTGTTCCGCGAGTACGAGCTGCGCCCGCCGAAGGGTGTGCTGCTCTACGGCCCGCCCGGCTGCGGCAAGACGCTCATCGCCAAAGCGGTCGCCAACTCGCTGGCCAAGAAGATCGCCGAGGCCCGCGGCGAGGATGCCAAGGAAGCCAAGTCGTTCTTCCTGAACATCAAGGGCCCCGAGCTGCTGAACAAGTTCGTCGGCGAGACCGAGCGCCACATCAGGATCATCTTCCAGCGGGCGCGTGAGAAGGCCTCCGAGGGCACGCCGGTGATCGTGTTCTTCGACGAGATGGACTCGATCTTCCGCACCCGCGGTTCGGGCGTGTCCTCCGACGTGGAGACCACCGTGGTGCCGCAGCTGCTGTCGGAGATCGACGGCGTGGAGGGCCTCGAGAACGTCATCGTGATCGGCGCGTCCAACCGTGAGGACATGATCGACCCGGCCATCCTGCGGCCCGGCCGCCTGGACGTGAAGATCAAGATCGAGCGTCCCGACGCGGAATCGGCGCAGGACATCTTCTCCAAGTACCTCACCAAGGATCTGCCGCTGCACGCGGACGATCTGGCGGAGTTCAACGGAGACAAGTCGGCCTGCGTGCGGGCGATGATCGAGCGGGTCGTCGACCGGATGTACGCCGAGAGCGAGGACAACCGCTTCCTCGAGGTCACCTACGCCAACGGCGACAAGGAAGTCCTGTACTTCAAGGACTTCAACTCCGGTGCGATGATCCAGAACATCGTCGACCGCGCCAAGAAGTACGCGATCAAGTCGGTGCTCGAGACCGGCAACCCCGGCCTGCGCATCCAGCATCTCTACGATTCGATCGTGGACGAGTTCTCCGAGAACGAGGACCTGCCCAACACCACGAATCCCGATGACTGGGCGCGCATCTCCGGCAAGAAGGGCGAGCGCATCGTCTACATCCGAACGCTGGTCACCGGCAAGAACGCCAGCGCCAGCCGCGCGATCGACACCGAGTCCAACAC
>NZ_JARWRU010000883.1 GCF_029867845.1 Nocardia farcinica
CCCCCCCCCCCGCCCCCCCCCCCCCCCCCCCCCCCCCCCCTCCGCTGGTGCTACTTGTCCGGCCAGGTGCCCGTCAGTTGTTGGTAGCCACTGGCCCCCGCGCGGTCGACGGCGGCCTTCACCAGCCCGAAGATCGCGCCCTGCAGGGCGGCGGCCACCAGGACTTCCTTCCAGCCGTGGTCGGCGGCGGTCGCGCGGGGCGCCTCGTCCCGCCCGCTCACCCCGCGCCACACGCGGGTGAACACGGCGTTGGCGGCGATGCCGCCGAGCACGCCCAGCACGATGCCGAGCGGTTTGTACAGCGTCTTCATGCCCGCCTCCGTCGCAGGATCGCCCAGGTGATCACGGCCGCCGAAGCCGCGCCGACGATCGCGATCGGGACGCGGCGCCTGCGCAGCGACTCCCCGGCGTGCTTGCCGACGTCGTCGAGCGGTTCGGCGATGGAAGGAGTGGGATTGGTGGTATTGGAGATCACTTCGCTCGCTTTGGCTTTCGCGTTCGCCGCCGCGTCGAGCGCATGCCGGCCCGCCGCGGTCGTCCGGTCCTTGGCGGTCTGCGCCGTATCGTGGATCCTGGCCTCGGCGTCGTGGATTCTCGCCTCCGCGCGGGCCGGGACATCGAGTTTCCCGGTCAGTTCCGCGAGGGTCTCCTCGAGTTCCTCGCGCGTGAGATCACGGTCGGCGCGCAATTCCTCCGTTGTCTCCGGGAAACCGGCATCCCCCGGCTTCTCGGGCCGGTCCGGTCGGTCGTCGGTCATCGTCGGGTTCCCTCTCGTATGGCGGCCAGGTCCGCGCGCACGCCCTGCTGCGCCTCGGTGGGCAACGGCGGCGCGGCCTCGGTCACTGTCTTCTTGCCTGCCAGCGCCAGCACCCCGCCCACGGCGAGCAGGGCGACGCCGACGATCAGCGCCGCCGCCCACTCCGGCAGGACCAGCGCCAACGCCAGCACCGCGGCGGCCGTCAACGCCACCCCGCCGTACAGCGCCAGCAACGCCCCTGCCCCGGCCAGCCCGGTGCCCTTGGCCACCCCGCCCGCCTTCTCGGCGATCTCCACCCGCGCCAGCCGGATCTCGTCCCGCACCAGCCGCGACACCTGCGCCGTCGCGTCCTCGATCAGTTCGGACAGCGACCGTTCCCCGGGCCCGGCCCGGTTCTCCGTGTGCTGAACCATCGGCTCTCACCTCCTGCTCGCCGTCTACCCGGCGCCGAGGCGAGGAAACGGAAGTCCTGTCGCTCGCCGGACCACGCGGAATTTCCGCTGTCGCGGCCAGGGTTCGCAGGGGAGGGTCGGTTCGCGCGGGCAGGGTTCAGGTGAGTTCGTTCAGGTGAGTTCGGGGTGCGGGGAGGAGTTGTCCTTGAGGGCGACCCCGGAGACGCCGAGCTCGCGGGCTCCGGCGACGAGGGTGAGCGCGATGCGGGCGGCGGCCTCGTAGCCCTGGCCCTCGGGTGGGTGGATGTTGGAGACGCAGTTGCGCTCGGAGTCGCGGCGGCCGGGGGCGGGGTGGTGGGTGAGGTAGATGCTCAGGCTGTTCGCGACGGACAGGCCGGGACGTTCGCCGATGACGGTGAGCATGGTCCGCACCCCGAGGGCCGTGCCGATGTGGTCGCCGAGGGCGACTCTGGCCTGGGTGGCGACGACGGGCGGGGCGAGGGTGAGCACGCCGCCGTTCCGTGCGATCACGGCCTCGACCAGGGCAACGGCGTGCTCGGTGACCGCGGTGGCGGACAGGCCGTCGGCGACGAGGATGCCCAGGTCGGCGCCGGTGTGCTCGAGACCGTCCAGCGCGGCGGGGACGCGGCCGAGGTCGGGGCGGCGCAGGTATTCGGCCCGGTCGGCGGCGCGGCTGGTGACGTGCCGGACGGCGCCGAGGCCGAGACGCTCCAGCCCGGTCACGATCTCCGCCACCGGCAGCGGCAGGTGCACCGCGTCGCGGGCGGCGGCGTGCGCGGCCTGGAAGTCGAGCACCTCGCGGGTGGACAGCGCGTATCCGCTGCGTCGCAGGCCGATACGGGCCTGGGTCGTGGCCCTGATCCCGGCCCAGGGATCGGCGCTCATGCGGTCAGGCTCCGCAGCGGCGACTGGTCCAGCTCCATCGGCCGCACCCGGCCCAGTTCGTCGGCCAGGCCGATGCGCCGCATCCACTCCTCGAACTCCGGGGCGGCCCGCAGTCCGGCCACGCCGCGCGCGTACAGGGCGTCGTGGAACGACAGGCTCTGGTAGCCGAGCATGACGTCGTCGGCGCCGGGGACGGTGATGACGAAGGCCGCGCCCGCCAACGCCAGCAGGCTCAGCAGCACGTCCATGTCGTTCTGGTCGGCCTCGGCGTGGTTGGTGTAGCAGACGTCGACGCCCATCGGCAGGCCGAGCAGCTTGCCGCAGAACAGATCCTCCAATCCGGCCCGGGTGATCTGCTTGCCGTCGAACAGGTATTCCGGCCCGATGAAGCCGACCACGGTGTTGACCAGCAGCGGGTCGTAGGCGCGGGCCACCCCGTAGGCGCGGGCCTCCAGGGTCTGCTGGTCGACCGGTGCGCCGCCGGCGCCGAGGTGCGCGTCCGCCGACAACGCCGAGCCCTGCCCGGTCTCGAAGTACATGACGTTGCCACCGACTGTGCCCCGGCCGAGCGCGCGCCCGGCCTCGGCGGCCTCGGCCAGCATCGACAGGGTGATGCCGAAGGCGGCGTTGGCTTTCTCGGTGCCCGCGATGGACTGGAAGATCAGGTCAACCGGGGCGCCGCGTTCGATCAGCTCCATCGTCGTGGTGACGTGGGCGAGCACGCACGACTGCATGGGGATCTCGAAGCGCTGCCTGATGTCGTCGAGCATGGTCAGCAGCTCGCCGGTGGCGCGCGGGGAGTCGGTGGCCGGGTTGACCCCGACCACGGCGTCGCCCGCGCCGAGCAGCAGGCCGTCGAGGATGCTCGCGGCGATGCCGCGCGGGTCGTCGGTGGGATGGTTGGGTTGCAGGCGGGTGGCGAGCCTGCCGGGCAGGCCGATGGTGGTGCGGAAGGCGGTCACGTTCGACAACACCCGGCTGACCGCGATCAGGTCCTGATTGCGCATGATCTTGCTGACCGCGGCCACCATCTCCGGCGTGAGCCCCGGCGCCAGGGCCGCGCTCTGCGGCCCGCCGCCCGGCTCGCTCGCCCAGCACAGCAGTCGGTCCCTGAACTCGCCGACGGTCAGGTGCGCGACGGGCGTGAAGGCCTCGCCGTCGTGGCCGTCGAGGATCAACCGGGTGACCTCGTCGCTCTCGTAGGGCACCACCGGTTCGTCGAGGAACACCCGCAGCGGCAGGTCGGCCAGCACGTGCGCGGCGGCGGCCCGTTCGGCGTCGGACTCGGCCGCGCATCCGGCGAGCTGGTCGCCGGACCGCAGCGGCGTCGCCTTGGCCAGCACCTCGGTGAGCGTGCCGAACCGGTGGGTGTGGCCGCGCGCGGTGTGCCGGTAGGTCATCGAAGTTCGTCCTCCGCTGCCGCCAGTGCGGCGAATTCCTCGTCGGGGGAACTGGCGACCAGTCGAGTCCGACTGTAGAGCGCGAAGTACGCCATGAACAGCAGGAACACCACCAGGCAGCCGAACGCTGCCGTGGAATCGACCAGGAAGGTGGCGATCACCGACGCCACCGCGACGACCAGCGCGAACGCCGAGGTCACCAGGCCGCCGGGCGTCCGGTAGGGCCGCGCCATCCCGGGCTCGCGCACCCGCAGCACGATGTGGCTGACCATCATGAGCACATAGCTCAGCGCCGCCCCGAACACCGCCATGTTCAACAGCGTCGCGCCGTCGCCGAAGATCGACAGCACGAACCCGATGACACCGGGCACGATCAGAGCAGGCGCGGGCGCCTTGCGCGAGTTGGTGACCGAGATGCCGCGCGGCAGGTAGCCGGCCCGCGACAGCGCGAACAGCTGGCGCGAGTAGGCGAAGATGATCGAGAAGAAGCTGGCGATCAGGCCCGCCAGGCCGATGTAGTTGACGACGGTCGCCGCCGTGCCCGTGCCCAGCGCCTCCACCAGCGGATTGCCCGAGGCCTGCATGGCCGCCGCGCCGCCGGCGCCCGGCACCAGGAACAACACCAGCGCGCCGGTCAGCAGCAGCACCGCCATCGCGCCGATGATGCCGCGCGGCACATTGCGCGCCGGGTCGCTGGCCTCCTCGGCGGCCAGCGGCACGCCCTCCACGGCGAGGAAGAACCAGATGGCGAACGGCAGCGCCGACCAGATGCCCAGATAGCCGAACGGCAGGAACTCGCTGGAACCGGCGGCTTCCGGGTCGGGGGCGATGTCGGTGAGATTGGACCAGGAGAACTCGCCGATGCTCGCCAGCGCGAAGATCACCAGGCCGACCAGCGCGACGGCGGTGATGACGAACATGACCTTCAGCGCCTCGCCGACGCCCGCCAGGTGGATGCCGACGAAGAGGGCGTAGGCGGCCAGGTAGACCCACCAGCCGTCGGTGATGCCGAACAGGCCGAGGGATTCGACGTAGGCGCCGATGAAGGTGGCGATGGCGGCGGGTGCGATCGAGTACTCGATGAGCACCGCGGTCCCGGTCGCCATGCCGCCCCACGGGCCGAGCGCCCGGCGCGCGAAGGTGTAGCCGCCGCCGGCGGTGGGCAGCGCGGCCGACATCTCCGCCATGCTCAGCACCATCGCCCCGTACATGGCGGCGATGATCACCGTGGCGATGAGCAGGCCGCCGAAGCCGCCCTCCCCGAGGCCGAAGTTCCAGCCCGAATAGTCGCCGCTGATGACATAGCTGACGCCGAGCCCGGCCAGCAGCACCCAGCCCGCCGTCCCGGTGCGCAGGGTCCTTCTGCCCAGATAGTCGTCTGTCGCCGGACCGGTCTCTTCGGGTGTGGTGACCATCGGTCTGCTCCCCTGAACATGCTGTCCCGCGGGGGAATCGGTCCCCGGGCGGGTCGGCGAGGTTGCTTCGGACAGCGCGAGCGTAACGGCGCGATGTTTCAGCGCACTTGCGTGTGTGTTTCGTGTGTCACCGGGCCCGGAGCCGAGCGGAGCAGCCGGGTGGGGGAGCGGCCGTAGTGCCGCCGGAAGGCGCGCGAGAAGGTGCCCGGATCGATGAATCCGCTGTCGTAGCAGGCGGATCGCACCGAGGCGCCGCGTTCGAGGAGCAGCCGGGCGTACTCGAGTCGCGCCCGGCGGATCGCTTCGGCCGGGGTCCGGCCGGCTTCGGCGAACAGCGTCTGCACCGACCGTACCGACAGGTGATTGCGCGTGGCCAGTGTCGACACCGAGAAGCCGGGATCGCGGAAGTTCTCGTGGATCTGGTGCAGCAGTTCCGCGCGCAGGTCGGCGCGGGTGCGTGCGCGGGGCGGCCGGCTCGGCGGGACGGTGGCCGCCTGCCCGGCCGGTGCGGCGGTGTCGAAGGCCAGCAGGGTGGCGTCGCTGACACCCAGGCGCCGGGTGGTCCAGGTGACCGGCAGCGGCACCCCGGCGCTGGTGGTGAACCACTCCCTGCCGTGCGCGGGACGAGCGGCGGCGGCGGAGGCCACGATCGGACAGGCCTCCTGGGGATAGGCCGAGCCGTCGGGGCGGCGCTCGTGCAGGGCGCAGTGGCTGGCCTGCCCGACCAGGTCGGCGGCGGTGGAATAGCCGAGCAGCGACACGGCCGCGCGGTTCACCAGCTCCACACGGCCGCCCGCGATCACCCACAGCGGGGTCGGCGCCTGCTCGATCACGGCGGCCATGAGTTCGGCGTCGGCGTCCGGGTGCGCGGCCCGGAGGTGCGGAACGGTCACAGTCATCACCTCGGTGCGGCCAGATTCGCACCCGCCTGTATCACCGCCGTTGCCTGGCGATCTCACCCGTGTGAACGGCACCTCTCCTTGCGCGAAATGACCGATATCCCGCGCGAATATCCTCCAGCGCCGGGTGCGCCGCGGGTTTCGATGGAGCGGGGTTCCGACCGGGACCACGTGTACGCGAACGAGGAGGACGACGCATGACCCACCACCCATCGCTGCGCGCGCGGGCGGCGAACGAGGTCGACGAGCGCAGGATCGCCACCGGGCACAGCTGGGAGCAGATCGCCGAGCACCTCGGCAAGCCGCCGGTGTGGACGGTCGCGGCACTGCTCGGCGCGCACCCGCTGAGCGCCGAGGAGGCCGCGAAGGTCGGCGATCTGCTCGGCCTGAGCGCGGAGACGGTGCGGGCGCTGCGACGGCAGCCCTGTCGCACCGCCGATCCGACGATCGCCACCGACCCCACCATCTACCGCTTCCACGAACTGCTCGCCGTCTACGGCCCCGCCTTCAAGGAGCTCATCCACGAAAAGTTCGGTGACGGGATCATGAGCGCCATCAACTGCAGCGTCTCGCTGACCAGGCGCGAGCACCCCGACGGCGCGCGGGTCGTCGTCACCATCGACGGCAAATTCCTGCCGTACCAGTGGAATTCGGCGTCGGACGGGCAGGAGTGAGCGCCGTGTCGTATGTGAAACCCGCCGAGCTGGCGGTCCGGGTCCTCGACGCGGGCGAGTCCAAGGTGTTCGTGTCCACCCGCGACACCCTCATCCGCGCCTACATGGCGGGCGCGATCCTCGCCCTGGCCGCCGCGTTCGCCGTCACCATCACCGTCAAGACCGGCAACCCGCTGGTCGGGGCCATGCTGTTCCCGGTCGGGTTCTGCATGCTCTACCTGCTCGGATTCGATCTGCTGACCGGCGTGTTCACCCTGGTGCCGCTGGCCTGGCTCGACCGGCGGCGCGGGGTGACGTTCGGGGCGATGCTGCGCACCTGGGGGCTGGTGTTCGTCGGCAACTTCGCTGGCGCGCTCACCACCGCCGTGCTCATGGCGATCTACTTCACCTACGGTTTCAGCGTCGAACCCGACGCGGTCGGTCAGGCGATCGGCGTCCTCGGCGAGGGGCGGACGCTCGGTTACGCCGAGCACGGCGCGGCGGGCATGCTGACGCTGTTCGTGCGCGGTGTGCTGTGCAACTGGATGGTTTCGACCGGCGTGGTCGGGGCGATGATGTCCGACAGCCTGCCCGGCAAGGTCATCGCCATGTGGATGCCGATCATGGTGTTCTTCCACCTCGGCTTCGAGCACTCCGTGGTCAACATGTTCCAGTTCCCCTCCGGCCTCATGCTCGGCGGCGACTTCACTCTGGCCGACTACCTGGTGTGGAACGAGATCCCCACGCTGGCGGGCAATCTCGTCGGCGGACTGACCTTCGTCGGCCTGGTCATCTATGCCACGCACGCGCGGACGGCGCCGGACCGGGCGCGCAGCGGCGGCGGCGAACCCGCGACCGTGCAGACGGAGGGAACCGGCCGGGCCGCCGACGTCGCGACGGCCTGATCCCGAGCGGACTCCGTCCCGTCACCACGCCCCGTCCTGCACCGGCCCGTCGCCGAGCGGGATCACCGGAAGCTGGGTGTCGGGCACGGAGTTCTCGCCCTCGTCGGCCAGCCAGTCACCGGTGGGGCGGACGCCGGCGAGATTCTCGGCGGGAGCGAGGTCGTCGGCGTCGGCGTCGTAGTAGTCGAACCACGGCAGGCCGTGCCGGGCGTAGGACTGGGCCGTCACCGGGGTGGACGGCGCCGGTTCCCCGGTGATCTCCCGCCACTGCGCCGCCGACACCAGGTGGACGAAGACCCTGGCGTCGGCCTCGGGCCGGTAGTCCTTCGGGCGGCGGGTGTCGCGGTAGATCTCCTGGCGCATCGTGCCGCCCGCGCCGAGG
>NZ_JARWRU010000884.1 GCF_029867845.1 Nocardia farcinica
CGGCGGTTGGCGGCGATATCGGCCGCCACGGTGGGGAACACGGTGAAGTCGTGCTGGGAGAACGGTTCGGCGAAGACATCGATGGTGGCGCCCGCGGCGATCCCCGGTTCGCTCGCGGGCACGGGTAGCCGGTGCATGGCCCTTCGCCCGGTGCGCGCGGCGGTGGCCGCCGCGTCCCGGATGGCGTCGTCCACCGATCCGCCGAGGCCCGCGCCGAAGACCACGCCGTCCGGGTCGACCAGCAGTGCGCTGCCGACCGGCCAGCGTCCGTCCCCGACGCTGCGCACGACGGTCGCCAGGCCGCCCGTCCGACCCGAATACCACACCCGTAACAGGTCGTCGACGATGTCGCGCATCAGTTCTCAACTCCGCTCAACGTGCGGTAAAGGGCGGGAAGTCACGGTCGACACCCGTCGCCAAGTCATCGCACGTGACGCACACCATATCGTTCCTCGCGCGGATATAGGTGGCCGCGCCTTCATCTGCTGTCGAGACCGAGATCACGCCCGGCCAGTGACTGTGCTCGATCACAACCGGATGACCCGGCCGACCCGCGTAAACCGCTCTGGCCAGCCCGCTCGGCGTCTGTACAGCCGTCTGGACGACGCGGGTCACCACCGCCGCCCCGACGTCGGGGGTGTCCACCGGCATGATCGCCGCGTAGCGTCCGCCCACCCGCTCGGCCGCCCGCAGTCCCGCGCGCAGCGAGGCCGACAGCCCGCGCGCCCAGTCCGCCGCCCACACGGTCGTGACATCGGCCGGGATGCCGAGCCCCGCGTGGTGCGGCCCGGTGGCCCCGAGCACGACCACCACCCGGTCGCATCCGCCGCCGCGCAGCGCCTCGATCGCCGCGCGCAGCCACGCGCCGCCCTCGGCCAGCGCCTTGGGCCTGCCGTACCGGGTGCCCGCGCCCGCGGCGAGGACGATCCCGACGACGACGGCAGACATGGCGGTCACGCTAACCCGGCGGGGTTGCCGGTGTGTGTCCATTCGGAAACATCCGTGCCATCCCCTGGCGGTTCCGACACGCCGGAGGTGATCTTGTCCGCTCGGCTGGCGAGCGGGCCATGGCTCACCGATCCTGGACCGATGAGGGCTGGACCGATGGGGTGCGAGGCCGGAGAGCC
>NZ_JARWRU010000885.1 GCF_029867845.1 Nocardia farcinica
CCCCGCGCCCTTGGCGGCCGCCGGGTTGCCCCCCCGCCCCGGCCGCGCCACCCCCCCGGGCCGCGCACCCCCCGTACTCGACCGGCGCGGGGCAAGCCCACGCCAGCTCGTCGCGGCGGGCGTGGGCGGCGTCGCCGAGGACCCGCGCTGCACCATCGAGGACAAGACCTTGTTCAGCCATCGCCGCGGCGCGCCGACCGGGCGGATCGCCGGCGTGATCTGGATCGATCAGGGAGCCGGTGGCTGACCGGCGCGCGGGCGGGGCGGTGGATGTCGCCGCCGGATGTGATCAGCGCGACAGCGCGGCCAGGGGAGGACGCCGGTGGCGGGGGTATCCAGCGCTCGCCGGGGAGACGACACGGAGGACGACGTGAACAGTGTGACGGGAGCTGCCCGGCCGCAGGCCGCCAACAGAACACAGCCGCAGGGTGATGCCCGGACACAGGCCCGCCGCGCGGAGCTGGCCGCGAATCTCGCCGCCCTGGAAGAACGTATCGACGCGGCCTGTCGCGCCTGCGGTCGCGACCGCGCCTCGGTGCGCCTGTTGCCGGTGACCAAGTTCTTTCCCGCCTCCGACGTGGCTCTGCTGGCCGAGCTGGGGGCACGGGAGTTCGGTGAGTCGCGTGAACAGGAGGCCTCCGCCAAGGTGGCCGCCCTGCGCGAGGCCGGTGTCGATGGCCTGCGCTGGCACATGATCGGCCGCTTGCAGCGCAAGAAGGCCAACGCGGTGGCCCGCTGGGCGCACACGGTGCACTCGGTGGACAGCGAACGATTGGCAACGGCCCTTGACCGTGGGGGGGCCGCCGCGCTCGACGCGGGCGAGCGCGCCGAGCCGCTGGACGTGCTCATCCAGGTGAGCCTGGACGACGATCCCGAGCGCGGCGGGGTCCGCGCCGGGGATCTGGAGGCGCTGGCCGAGACCGTCGCCGCTGCCCCGTCGCTGCGGCTCGCGGGCCTGATGGCGATCCCTCCGCTGGGCGTCGAGCCCGATAGCGCGTTCGAGCGTCTTGCGAGCTTGCACACGCGTCTGCGCGAGCGCCACCCCGGCGCGAGCGAACTCTCCGCGGGAATGTCGGGCGATCTGGAGTCGGCGATCGCACACGGTTCGACGTGTGTGCGTGTCGGTACCGCTCTGATGGGCGCTCGACCGATAACCTCTGGCTAGCAAAGAAACCTCATCAGTCACATATGACACATAAGATTGGGACGGACGAGGAGCTGAGCAAGTCTTCAACACCCGGCCGCCACCGGGGCCGAAGGAAGGTCGACCAGATGAGCACGCTGCACAAGTTCAAGGCGTACTTCGGCATGGTTCCGCTCGAGGATTACGAAGACGACTACGTCGACGATCGCGCCTCGCGCGCGAGCGAACGCGGTGGCGCGCGCGGATCCCGTCCGTACTCCGAGCGGCCGGGCTACGGCGACCGCTACGGCGAAGACCGTTACGGGGGCGAGCGTTTCGGCCCCGAGCGGTTCGGCGGCGACCGCTACGGTCCTGAGCGCTTCGGCGGCGAGAGGTTCGGTGACGAGCGCTTCGGCGACGAGGCCGACTACCCCGAGCCCGCCTACAAGTCCTACAAGCCGGCCTACCCCCCGCGCCGCGAGGAGTACCCGGAGGACAACTATGGCGAGGACCCGTACGAGTCGCCGCGCAGGCCCACCCGGATCGACGCCGCGCCCTCCTCGGGCCGGTTCCGCTCCGGCACGGGCGCGTCGTCGCTGCGCGGAGCCACCAGGGGCGCGCTGGCCGTCGATCCCGCGGCCGAGGAACGCCGCCTCGAGGAGCGGCTGCGTCCCGAGCCGGCGCCCGCCCGCCGTCCCGGGATCTTCGAGGACGGAGGTCCCTTGTCCAAGATCACCACGCTCCGCCCCCGCGACTACAGCGAGGCCAGGATCATCGGCGAACGCTTCCGCGAGGGCAACCCGGTGATCATGGACCTGGTCGAGCTGAGCAACGCCGACGCCAAGCGCCTGGTCGACTTCGCCGCCGGGCTGGCGTTCGCGCTGCGTGGCTCATTCGACAAAGTGGCCAGCAAGGTGTTCCTGCTCTCGCCCGCTGACGTCGACGTCTCGGCCGAGGAGCGCCGCAGGATCGCCGAGACCGGCTTCTACAACCAGAAATAGCGACCTGCTCCCACGGCGTCCGCTCCGGCGGGCGGCCGAGGGGCGGGCTCGGCGGGCATCATGTCCGGTTCGCGGCGGTGTGGCCATTTTGCACACCGCCGTTTTTCGTGCAGAGTGACATGGTGGCCTTGTTCGAGGTGCTGTACTTCGTGTTGTTCATCTTCTGGCTGTTGCTCATCAGCCGGGTGATCGTCGAGTTCATCCGCAGCTTCGCCCGGGACTGGCGCCCGACCGGAGTCGTGGTCGTGATCCTCGAGGTGATCTTCACGATCACCGATCCACCGGTGAAACTGTTGAGGCGCTTGATTCCCCCGGTGTCCCTGGGGGGAATCCGCCTGGATCTGTCGATAATGGTCCTGCTCTTCATCGTGTTCATCCTGATGTCCATCGTCGGCAGGCTCGGTCAGCCCGTCGGGCCGATGTGACAGAATGGGTGACGATACCTTGCAAGATCTGCTCGATCTCCAAAAGACGCGTGAAGGGATCCTTCCATGCCGCTGACTCCAGCCGATGTGCACAACGTCGCGTTCAGCAAACCGCCGATCGGGAAGCGCGGCTACAACGAGGACGAGGTCGACGCCTTCCTCGATCTGGTCGAGCAGGAACTGTCGCGGCTGATCGAGGAGAACGCGGATCTGCGTCAGCGGGTAGCCGAGCTCGACGCCGAGCTGGCCGATGCCAAGAAGAACCGCGGTAGCGGCCCGGCGGCCGTGAAGGCCCCCACTCCGCAGCCCGAGCCGATCAAACCTCCCGTCCCGGTCACCCCGGCGGCGCCCGTCGCGGCGCCCGCGGCCAAGGACAACTCCGCGGACGCGAACCTGCAGGCCGCCAAGGTGCTGAGCCTGGCCCAGGAGATGGCCGACCGCCTCACCAGCGACGCCAAGACCGAGTCGGAGAACCTGCTGGCCAACGCCAGGGCGAACTCCGAGCGCCTGGTCACCGACGCCCGCACCCGCTCGGAGGCCATGGTCGCCGAGGCGCGGCAGAAGGCCGAGGCCCTGCTGTCGGACGCGCAGACCCGCTCGGACAGCCAGCTGCGCCAGGCCAAGGAGAAGGCCGACGCCCTGCAGGCCGACGCCGAACGCAAGCACACCGAGATCATGGCGACCATCACCCAGCAGCGCAGCGTGCTGGAGAGCCGGATCGAGCAGCTCAAGACCTTCGAGCGCGAGTACCGCGTGCGCCTGAAGTCCTACCTGGAGTCGCAGCTCGAGGAGCTGGAGAACCGCGGCTCGGCCGTCCCGGTGGACGGCGGCGAGGCCTTCGCCGACAGCGGTTCCACCGGCAGCCTGCCCGCCGCCTCGTTCGCCAAGGGCGGTAAGTAGGCCTCCGGCCGTAGGACCGGGCGACGGTCACGCAGCACATCTGGCCTGGGGAAACCTGAGAGGTCGGCATGCTCGTCCTGACGCTCGTGCTCGCCGCGGTCGGCTTCGCGCTGCTGGTGACCGCGCTGACCACCGGCTCCGTGCTCTGGGCCTGGGGGTGCATCGTGGTCTGCGCCATCGGCGGGGTGCTGTTGCTGGTGAGCGCGCTGTCCACGCGAAGACCCGACGGCGGTGCGCCGCCGCCGGGGAGCAGACACGTGCGGCGCTGACGCCGCGCCCGCCGGGGGATCGGGCCGGCTTCCGGCCACGATCACGTGCGGCCGGGGCGCGACGCGGGGCGGGGGCGAAATATTCGCTCGATGCCGCCCGTTAGAATCGACACACGAACATCGGCGACGATCCGGCCATCACCGGGGAGCCTTCGGAAGAACGGCGATCCGCCCCGCGCGGAGAACTCAGTAGAACCGAACGGGTGAGCCCGTCACAGCTCGTGAACGAGAGGTCCGGCGCGTCCCGTACGCCCGGACAAACGGGGTGGTACCGCGGTTTCGACGCACCTGGCGCCGATGTCGTCCCCGTGCCCACATCGAACGAGCGCGCCGCACGGCGCGGTGGCACGAGGAGACGGGATCCGCGATGGCGGACGACAACAACAGCGCATATCCCCGCGTCGATTTCGGCGCGGGCTCCGGGGCGTCGTTCCCCGAGTTGGAGCGGCGCGTGCTCGACGCCTGGGAGGCCGACGGCACCTTCCGTGCGAGCATCGAGAACCGTTCCGGCGCAGCGGAGTTCGTCTTCTACGACGGCCCGCCCTTCGCCAACGGCCTGCCGCACTACGGCCATCTGCTCACCGGCTACGTCAAGGATCTGATCCCGCGTTTCCAGACGATGCGCGGCAAACGCGTCGATCGCCGCTTCGGCTGGGATTGTCACGGCCTGCCGGCGGAAATCGAAGCCGAGAAACAACTCGGTATCACGGACAAATCACAGATCGACGAGATGGGCTTGGCGGAATTCAACGCCGCCTGTAAGTCGTCGGTGCTGCGATACACCGGGGAATGGCGCGACTATGTGACCCGCCAGGCCCGCTGGGTGGATTTCGACAACGATTACAAGACCCTCGATCTCGACTTCATGGAGTCGGTGATGTGGGCCTTCAAGACGCTGTACGACAAGGGCCTGATCTATCAGGGTTTCCGGGTGCTGCCCTACAGCTGGTACGAGCAGACTCCGCTGTCGAACCAGGAGACCCGCCTGGACGACGCCTACAAGATGCGCCAGGACCCGGCCGTGACCGTGGACATGCGCCTGCGGGTGCCCGAGGACCACGCGCTGCGCGAGCTCGACGGCGCCAACGCGCTGATCTGGACCACCACGCCGTGGACGCTGCCGTCCAACCTGGCGATCGCGGTGCACCCGGACGTGCGCTACGTGCACCTGGAGGCCGCCGACGGCAAGCGCTACGTGCTGGCCGCCGAACGGGTTTCGCACTACGCCCGCGAGTTCGGTGAGGACGCCAGGGTGCTCGGCGAGTTCGACGGCGCGGCGCTGGCCGGGCTGTCCTACCTGCCGCCGTTCGACTTCTTCCTCGGCCACCCGAACGCGCACCGGGTGCTGACCGCCGACTACGTCACCACCGACTCCGGCACCGGTGTGGTGCATCTGGCGCCCGCCTTCGGTGAGGAGGACATGGACGTCTGCGTGGCCAACGGCATCGAACTGGTGCAGCCGCTGGACCCGGGCGGCAAGTTCACCTCCATGGTGCCGCCGTACGAGGGCCTGATGGTCTTCGACGCCAACCCGGTCATCATCAAGGACCTCAAGGCCGCGGGCCTGCTGCTGCGCCACGAGACCATCGAGCACTCCTACCCGCACAGCTGGCGCTCCGGCCAGCCGCTGATCTACATGGCGGTGCCCTCGTGGTTCGTCGCGGTCACCTCCTTCCGCGAGCGGATGGTGGAGCTGAACAAGCAGATCACCTGGGTGCCCGAGCACATCCGCGACGGCCAGTTCGGCAAGTGGCTCGAGGGCGCGCGCGACTGGAACATCAGCCGTAACCGCTACTGGGGCAGCCCGATCCCGGTGTGGGTCTCCGACGACCCGGCCTACCCGCGCGTGGACGTCTACGGTTCGCTCGACGAGCTGGAGCGCGACTTCGGCGTGCGCCCGGCCGATCTGCACCGCCCCGCGATCGACCAGCTGACCCGTCCGAACCCGGACGACCCGACCGGGAAGTCCACCATGCGCCGGGTGCCGGAGGTGCTCGACTGCTGGTTCGAGTCGGGTTCCATGCCGTATGCCCAGGTGCACTACCCGTTCGAGAACAAGGAGTGGTTCGACTCCCACTTCCCGGGCGATTTCATCGTCGAGTACAACGGCCAGACCAGGGGCTGGTTCTACACCCTGCACGTGCTCGCCACCGCGCTCTTCGACAGCCCCGCGTTCAAAACTGTTGCCGCGCACGGCATCGTGCTCGGTGACGACGGTCTGAAGATGAGCAAGTCGAAGGGCAACTACCCCGACGTCAACGAGGTCTTCGACCGCGACGGCTCCGATGCCATGCGCTGGTTCCTGATGAGCTCGCCGATCCTGCGCGGCGGCAATCTCATCGTCACCGAGCGCGGTATCCGCGAGGGCGTGAGCCACGCGCTGCGGCCGCTGTGGAACGCATGGACCTTCCTGCAGCTGTATGCCTCGACGCCGGGGCAGTGGCGCACCGACTCGCAGCACGTGCTCGACCGCTACATCCTGGCGAAGCTGGCGCAAACGCGGGACGCGATGACCGACGCGCTCGAGGTCTACGACATCGCCGGCGCCTGCGAGGAACTGCGCGCCTTCGCCGACGCGCTGACCAATTGGTATGTGCGCCGGTCGCGTTCGCGCTTCTGGGACGAGGACCGCGACGCGGTCGACACCCTGCACACCGTGCTCGAGGTGGTCACCCGGCTGGCGGCGCCGCTGCTGCCGCTGATCAGTGAGGTGATCTGGCGCGGGCTGACCGGTGGCCGCTCGGTGCATCTGGCCGACTGGCCCGCCGAGGGCGAGCTGCCCGCCGATCCCGAGTTGGTGGCGGCCATGGACGAGGCCCGCGTGGTCTGCTCGACGGTGCTGAGCCTGCGCAAGGCGAAGAACCTGCGGGTGCGCCTGCCGCTGGCCGAGGTCACCATCGCCGCGGCCGACGCGGGCCGGCTGGCGCCCTACGCCGACATCATCGCCGACGAGGTCAACGTCATGATGGTCGACCTGACGTCGGATGGGGACGTGCACGGCCGTTTCGAGCTGGTCGTCAACGCCCGTGCGGCGGGCCCGCGTCTTGGCAAGGACGTGCAGAAGGTGATCAAGGCGGTCAAGGCGGGCGAGTGGAGCGAGGACGCCGACGGCGTGGTCAGCGCCGCGGGCATCACCCTGCTGCCGGAGGAGTACACCCAGCGCCTGGTCGCCGCCGAGCCGGAGTCGACTGCCGCGTTGCCGGGCAACGCCGGTCTGGTGGTGCTCGACTCGGAGGTCACCGAGGAGCTGGAGGCCGAGGGCTGGGCCCGCGATCTGATCCGTGAGCTGCAGGAGACCCGCAAGTCGCTCGGTCTCGACGTCTCGGACCGGATCGCGGTGGTGCTTGAGGTGCCCGAGCAGCGGCAGGGCTGGGCGCACACGCACCGCGACCTGATCGCCGGGGAGGTGCTGGCGACTTCGCTGGAGTTCGGCGCTGCCGGTGCGGATGCCGCCGAGCTGGCGGGCGGAGTGCGGGCGGCGGTCACCAAGCAGTGATGGAG
>NZ_JARWRU010000886.1 GCF_029867845.1 Nocardia farcinica
CCCCGCCCCCCCCTCCCGCGAGGCGCCGCGGCCGCCGTTGCTGCGCCGCCCTCCCGCCCCCCCCCCCCGCCCCGCGGGCCGGGCGCCCCCCGGCTCCGCCGTGCCTTCGGCGACGAGGAGGCGGGCCGAATCCCGCTGCGCGACATCACCGACGTCCGGCTCGCCCGCCTGCCCGACCACCTGCCGCCCTACCCCTGGTTCACCGTCCCCGGCCGGGCGCCGCTGCTCGCCGAACCTCGCGATGCCCTCGTGCTCACCGCACGCGGCAGTGGCACCCCCATCTGGGTCCCCACCACCGCCCCCGAGGCCGATCTGGAAACTCTCCGCAGACGCCTGTACCACCTCGCCCGCGCGCCCCACGGTCCGCTCCGCTGACCCGCCCCGCCTCCCGGAGGGCGCCGCCATCCTGGAACCCAGTGCACGACATGCCCGTTCGCGACTTCGGGAGCGGAGCAGGGCCCAGGGGGCGGCGGGTGCGATTTCCGCCGATCGATACGCATGTCGAGAGAGTCCTGGTCGGGGTGACCTTCGGTGGCATCGGCGCGCTCGCCGGGATCTGGGCCGACGTGGCTCTGGCGGTGACGACGGTTGTGGGCAGCGGCGGCGCCGGCCGGGTGACCGGCACCGCCGGGTGCGCCGTCCGGTGGTTTCAGTGGTCGAGCACGAAGTCCGCGGCGAGGCCGAAGGCGTCGGTGGCCGTGCGGATGGCGTCGCGGATGTCGAGGTCGCTATAGGTGTCGTCGGGCACGTAGGGGCTGATCGGGCCCTTGTCGATGTCGGGGCAGCTGAAGTACATCACCGACTTGCGGCCGAGACTGGTCTGCGCGCCGTGGTTGCGAGCCTGGTGGATCAGCGGCGGGATCTCGCCGCCGGTCATGGCGGTCAGGATGCCGCCGGGCATGACGAGCACCTCGTCGGGGCCGGTGGTCAGTGGGATCGTCTCGCCGCCGACCAGCGCCTCCAGGCCGGGGGCGCTGGTCCAGATGACGGTGGCGAGCACGCCGTCCTCGTGCGGGGTCTGCAACAGATCCCGCCTGCCCGGCTCGCCGAAGGAGTTCACCTGGAGCACCGAGGCCTCCTCGAAGGGCAGCTCGTGCGGGTAGCGGTAGTGCGCCGCCAGTTCGTCCATGAGCGCGGTCATCACCCGGCGCGCCGCGCCGTCGCGGTGTTGCTCGAGTGCGTCGAGGAAGTCGGGAATCTCGCTGTGGTGCGGGATCTTCCGCGAATGCGCGGGGTTCCAGTAGAGGAACGAGTCGTTGTCGTCGGCCTCGTTGACCGGGTCGCCGTTGTTGTACGCCGCGTGCGGCGGCCGGTAGCCGTTGGTCAGCCGGTCGTTGCTGTAGCGGAGATTGTGCGCCGGGCCTGCGGCGAAGAACCGATTCGCCTGCTGATGCAACCGGGCCAGCCGGTCGGTCTCGCTCGCGTTCAGGCGCACGCGCGCGTAGCCGGTGGCGCGGATCTGTTCGAGCATGCGTATGCCCCTCGGGTGACTGGACGGTCGTGGCAAGCGGAGCTTTCGTCGACGCCGGCGAAAAGGGCCCGCAGGGCGGGTGTCGTCCTCGGGCTGCGCTGAGCATAATGCCTCACCCGCCCAGGTGCGGATCGACAGGCGGCATGGATCGACCCCGCCGGGACACGCGGCGCGCAGGCTCGGTTCCGACGGGGTCGTCGCAGGTCACGGGGCACGACCCCGCCTCGGGATCAGTCCGGGACGTTGGCCCCGTGCCCGAGCTCGCGCAGCGCCTGCTTGATCTTGGCCTGGGCCTCGTCGAGGGATTCGGGGGAGGGGGAGGAGTCGGCGCCGGAGATGTCGAAGTTGCCCATCTCGAAAGCGGGGAAGACGTGCAGGTGCAGGTGCGGCACCTCGAGGCCGGCGATGAGCAGGCCGACGCGCGGGGCGTCGAAGGCCTTGCGGACGGCCTGGCCGATGGTCTGGGCGACGCCGGTGAGGCGGGCGAACACGGCGGGGTCGACGTCCTGCCACTGGTCGATCTCGGCGCGCGGCACGACGAGGGTGTGACCCTGGGTTACGGGGGCGATGGTCAGGAAGGCGACGAATTCGTCGTCTTCCCAGACGAATCGACCGGGGAGCTGACCTGCGATGATCGCGCTGAAGACGGAAGCCATGCCCCGCAGACTAGTCAGCGGGCGACGAAATGCGACAGGATGCCCTGCACCTCGTAGATGTCGACCTGGCGGTTGAAGCGCTTCTGGATCGGGGCGTCGCTGCCGGAGAGCCAGATGAGCAGTTCGGCGTCGAGGTCGAAGGTGCCCGCGGTCTCCACGGCGAAGTGGGTGATCGATCGGTACGGGATGCTGTGGTAGTTCACCTTGCGCCCGCTCAGGCCCTGCTTGTCGACCAGGATGAGGCGGCGGTCGGTGAACAGCATCGCGTCGCGTATCAGGATGTAGGCGGTGTAGACCTGCTCGCCGTTGCCGAGCAGCTTGGCATACTCCTGCTGGGCGGCGGCCGGGTCGATCCGGCCCGCGTTGCCCATCAATCCGTCCATCAGACCCATGATGTTCCCCTGTCCCGTTCCGCGGCTGCCCCGGCCACTGCCGTTCCGGCCACCGGCTTCCCGCCTCCGGCGGTTCAACCTTCAACCATGTCCTTTCCACTATGCCCGCTGAGCGGCGACGTACACCGCGCCACGCCAGAGGTTTTCGCCCGCCTCGGGCGAACGGCGGGTGAACGGAGCCCGACAGGTGGTCCGGTGCGCACCGGAGCCGGATCGCGCTTCCCCTAAGCTGTGGCCGTGCGCGTACTCGTCATCGGAGCCGGAGCCCGTGAACATGCCCTCGTCCTTGCGCTGCGCCGGGACCCCGCCGTCACCGCGCTGATCGCGGCGCCGGGGAACGCCGGGATCGCCCAGCACGCCGAAGTGCGTCCGGTCGACGCCTCCTCGGCCGAGGCCGTCGTCGCGCTGGCGAAGGATGTGAACGCCGACCTGGTCGTGATCGGTCCCGAAGTGCCGCTGGTGCTCGGCGTGGCCGACGCGGTGCGCGCGGCGGGCATCGCCTGCTTCGGGCCCTCGGCCGCGGCCGCCCGGATCGAGGGCTCCAAGGCCTTCGCCAAGGACGTCATGGCCGCCGCGGGCGTGCGCACCGCGCACAGCGAGGTCGTGGACAGCCCCGCCGAGCTGGACGCCGCCCTGGACCGCTTCGGCCCGACCTGGGTGGTCAAGGACGACGGCCTGGCCGCGGGCAAGGGCGTGGTGGTGACCGCCGATCGTTCCGCGGCCCGCGACCATGCCGCCGAACTGCTCGAGCAGGGCCATCCGGTGCTGCTCGAATCCTTCCTCGACGGGCCGGAGGTGTCGCTGTTCTGCCTGGTCGACGGCGAGGACGTGGTGCCGCTGCTGCCCGCCCAGGACCACAAGCGCGTCGGCGACGGCGACACCGGGCCCAACACCGGCGGCATGGGCGCCTACACCCCGCTGCCGTGGCTGCCCGCCGAGACGGTCACCGAGATCGTGGCGGACGTGGTCGAGCCGGTGGCCGCCGAGATGGTGCGCCGCGGCTGCCCGTTCTCCGGGCTGCTCTACGCGGGCCTGGCGATCGGCGCGGCCGGACCGGCCGTGGTCGAATTCAACTGCCGCTTCGGCGATCCCGAGACCCAGGCGGTGCTGGCGCTGCTGGACAGCCCGCTGGGTGAGCTGCTCAACGCCACCGCGACGGGCGCCCTCGGCCGGGTGCAGCCGCCGCGCTGGAAGGACGGCTCGGCTATCACCGTCGTGCTGGCCGCCGAGAACTACCCCGGCCGCCCGCGCCTGGGCGATGTGATCACCGGGGCGGGCGACGGCACCGCCGACGAGAACACCGCCGTGCTGCACGCGGGCACCGCCACCAGGGAGGACGGCGCGCTGGTCTCCGCGGGCGGCCGTGTGCTCAACGTGGTCGGCGTCGGCGCGGATCTGGCGCAGGCCCGCGAGCGCGCCTACGCGCGCATCGCCTCGATCAAGCTGCCCGGCAGCCATTTCCGCACCGACATCGGCCTGGCGGCGGTCGAATCGCGCATCAGCATCTGAGGTCGTCGGAGTTCGGTCGTCGGGTCGGTCGTCGGAGGTCAGTAGCGCAGGCCGCGCAACGCCAGCCAGGCGACCGGGTCCACGTGCTGACCGTTGACCAGGACCTCGAAGTGCAGGTGCGGGCCGGTGGAGTCGCCCCGGTTGCCCATGCGGGCGATCTGCATGCCCGCCGGGACGCGCTCGCCGACCGAGACGAAGAAGTCGTACATGTGCCCGTAGACGGTGATCGATCCGTCGTCGTGGCGGATGCGCACCCACAGACCGAAGCCCTGGGCGGGGCCGGCGTCGATGACGGTGCCGTCGGCGACGGCGTAGATCGGGGTGCCGATCGGGCCCGCCACGTCGATGCCGTTGTGGAAGGTGCCCCAGCGTGAGCCGAAGCCGGAGGTGAACACCCCGCGCGCGGGCAGGACGAACCCGTTGATGCCGGGCAGCACCGAGCCGGGGGTGACCACCACGCCCGGCTCGTTGATCCACGGCTGCCATTCGCCCGCCGCCGCCGCGGCGGCCTCGGCTTTGGCGCGTTCCAGGGTGGCGCGGGCGGCCGCGGCGACCACGGCCTGCTCACGCAGGCGCTCACCGTTGGCGATGGCGTTGAGGTAGCGACGCACCGAGGGCGGGGTGGACTGGTACTGCTGGGGGTGGGCGAAGAACACCCGGCGGGCCTCGTTCGGGCCGAGCGGTCCCTCCTCGAAGGCCCGGCCGATGGTGGTGTCCGCGCCCGCGAGCAGCAGCACGCCCGCGAGCCCGGCGATCAGCCAGCGGTGGCGCATCAGCAGCGCGCGGTACTCCTCGCGGCGCGGCGGTGACCACAGCCGCCTCGGGTCGGGCAGTTCCCGCGCGCGCAGCGCGGTCAGCCCGGCGCGGGCC
>NZ_JARWRU010000887.1 GCF_029867845.1 Nocardia farcinica
CCGTAACGGTCCCCGGGGGGCATCGTCCGACGTGCCCGATCTGCCGACGCGATCGGTCGCGGGTGTGCTCAGGCCGGGTCGGCCAGCAGGTCCCCGAGGGCGCGCAGGTGGTCGGTGGCCCCGCCGAGGGCGAACTCGTTGTGCTTGGCTGCGGTGAAGTAGTTGTGCACGATGTGGTCGCGGTCGATGCCGACGCCGCCGTGGACGTGGACCACGGTGTGGGCGACGCGATGGCCCGCGTCGGCGGCCCAGAACTTGGCGGTGTGCACGGCCTCGGCGGCGGGCAGGCCCTCGGCCAGCCGCCAGGCGGCCTGGGTGACGGCGAGGCGAAGGCCCTGCACGTCGATGTAGGCGTCGGCCAGGCGCTGGGCGACGGCCTGGAAGCTGCCGATGGGCTTGCCGAACTGCTCGCGTTCCCTGGCGTAGCCCGCCACCAGGTCGAGGGCGCGCTCGAGGGTGCCCAGTTGCAGCGCGCTCAGGCCGAACCAGGCGCGGGTGAGCAGCCGCTCGAGCACGGCCGAGCCGTCGGCCGGGGAGCCGACGAGTTCGGCGGGCGCGTCGGTGAACTCGACGATCGCCTCGGCGCTCAGATCGACCACCTGCTGCGGGGTGACACGCACTCCCTCGGCGGCCGGGTCGACCAGGAAGACGGCGGGGGAGCCGCCCGCCTGCGCGGAGACCAGCAGGCGCGCGGCGCGGTCGGCGTAGGGGACGGTGATCTTGGCGCCGTTCAGCCGCCAGCCGTCCGCGCTCTCGGTGGCGGCGGTCGCAGGCGCCTCGGGACGGTAGTTGAACTCCTCGGCCAGGGCGGCGGTGAGGATGTCGGCGCCCGCGCCCGCGCGGCGGGCCAGTTCGCGCTGCTCGGGCGAGCCGGAGCGGGCGAGGGTGTCCGCGCCGACCACGACCGACCACAGGTAGGGCACCGCGGCCACCGCCTTGCCGAGTTCGCGCAGTACGGCGAACTCCTCCAGCGGGCCGAGGCCGTTGCCGCCCGCTTCCTCGGGCAGGGTCGCCGAGAGGATGCCGGTCTCGGCCAGCGCCTGCCACAGCGGCTCGTCGAAGCGGCCGGGGGTGTCCAGCTCGCGCAGCCGGTCGGCGGTCACCAGCTTGGCGCACACCTCGGCGGTGAGTGCGGCGAGATCGAGCTGGCCCTCGGTGGGGGTGAAGTCCATGGTGTTCTTGCCTTTCGGGGCAGCGGGACCGGTCGGGATCAGCGAGCCGAGGCGGGCTGGCGCAGGGCGGTCATGGCGATGATGTCGCGCTGCACCTCGTTGGTGCCGCCGCCGAAGGTGAGAATCAACGCGGCCCGGTGCAGGCGCTCGAGCCTGCCGCGCAGCTGCGTGCCCGCGGAGTCCTGGCGCAGGTAGGCCTGCGGGCCGAGCACTTCCATGAGCAGCCGGTAGGCCTCGGTGGCCAGCTCGGTGCCGTAGACCTTGCAGGTCGAGGCGTCCCACGGCTTGGGCGCGGCCTCGCCGCCCGCGTCGGCGCGGCTGGCGATCTCCCAGTTCAGCAGCTTGAGGTATTCGACCTTGGCGTGCACCTCGGCCAGCTTGACCCGCACCCATTCCTGGTCGATGACCCGCGAGCCGTCGGCGGTCTTCGTCTCACGCGCCCACCGCACGGTCTGGGCGAGGCCGGTCATCAGCGAGCCCGCCGAGGTCAGCGCGACGCGCTCGTGGTTGAGCTGGTTGGTGACCAGCGCCCAGCCGCCGTTCTCCGGGCCGACCAGCGAGCTGACCGGCACCCGCACGTCCTGGTAGTAGGTGGCGCTGGTGTCAGGGCCCGCCATGGTGTGCACCGGGGTCCAGGAGAAGCCCTCGGCGTCGGTGGGCACGATGAGCATGCTGATGCCCTTGTGCTTCTTGGCGTTCGGGTCGGTGCGCACCGCGAGCCAGACGTAGTCGGCGTAGGCGATGAGGCTGGTCCACATCTTCTGGCCGTTGATCACGTAGTCGTCGCCGTCGCGCACGGCGGTGGTGCGCAGCGAGGCCAGGTCGGTGCCCGCGCCCGGCTCGGAATAGCCGATGGAGAAGTGCAGTTCGCCCGCCGCGATCTTCGACAGGAAGAATTTCTTCTGCTCCTCGGTGCCGTAGTGCATGATCGTCGGCGCCACCGAGTTGATGGTCAGGAAGGGCACCGGCGCGCCCGCGATGGCCGCCTCGTCGGTGAAGATGAGCTGGTCCATGATCGAGCGGTCCTGGCCGCCGAACTCCTTGGGCCAGCCCAGCGCGAGCCAGCCGTCGCGGCCCATGTCGCGCACGACCTCGCGGTAGACGTCGCCCTCGCCGTACTCGCCGGTGGTCGAGCTCAGCGCGGCGCGCCGCTCGGGGGTGATCAGCCGGGAGAAGTAGTCGCGCAGTTCGGCGCGGAGCTCCTCTTGCTGCGGCGTGTACGCGATGCGCATGTGTCGACCTCGTTCGTACGGCTGGAGTTGTGTTCGGGTGCGTTGTGCTCGGGTGCGTTGTGCTCGGGTGGTGTCCGGGACCGGAGCGTGTGCTCGGTGGGTGTGTCCGGGACACCGTGCCCGGCGACCGGGGTCCGGTCGGCTGTTGTCCCGTTCGACCGTCTGATCGATAATTGCATATCGACTGAAACATGTTCCAGTATTGCCGGGCAATCCCGCCGATGGGGGTCGCTTCGCGCTCCTCGGCTTGTAGTCTGGCGTCGAAGTCGGGTGTGAAGGAGTAGTCATGAAGGTCAGCGTCGATCTCGACCAGTGCGAGGCCAACGGAATCTGCGTCGGATTCGCCCCCGACGTGTTCGAACTCGATGACGACGACCAGCTGCACATCCTCACCGAGGAGGTGCCCGCCGAGCGCCGCGCCGAGGTCGAGGACGCGGTCGCGCAGTGCCCGAAGGCGGCGTTGAAGCTGCTGTGATCGGTCCTTGTCAGCAGTAAGAACACGTTCTAGAGTCGGCCCGGTGAGCGAATCGAAGACGAGCTTGGCGGGCCGCGTGGCCCTGGTGACCGGTGCGGGCGCGGGACTCGGCAGGGCGGAGGCGCTGGCGCTCGCCCGCGCCGGCGCCTCGGTGGTGATCAACGACCTCACCGAGAACGAGGCCGTGGCGCAGACGCTGGCCGAGATCAGGGCACTCGGCGTCAAGGCGGAATTCGTGGCGGGCAGCATCGCCGAGCGCGCCACCGCCGACGCGCTGATCGAAACGGCCGACCGCTCCTTCGGCAGCGTGGACATCGTGGTCAACAACGCGGGCATCACCCGCGACCGCATGCTGTTCAACATGTCCGACGAGGAATTCGACGCGGTGATCGCGGTGCACCTGCGCGGACACTTCCTGCTGACCCGCAACGCCGCCGCCTACTGGCGGGCCAAGTCCAAGGAGGCGGGCGGCCCGGTCTACGGCAGCCTGATCAACACCTCCTCGGAGGCGGGCCTGCTCGGACCGGAGGGGCAGGCCAACTACGGCGCGGCCAAGGCGGGCATCACCGCCCTGACGCTCTCGGCCGCGCGCGGGCTCGCGCGCTACGGCGTGCGGGCCAACGCCATCGCGCCCCGCGCGCGCACCGCCATGACCGCCGCGGTCTTCAGCGACGCGCCCGCCGACGGCGTCGATCCGCTCTCGCCCGACCATGTCGCGAAGCTGGTCGCCTATCTCGCCTCGCCCGCGGCCGAGCGGGTCAGCGGTCAGTTGTTCGTCGTGTACGGCCCGATGGTCGCGCTGATGGCGGCCCCGCTGGTGGAGCGCCGGTTCGACGCGCCGGGCGAGGCCTGGGAGGCCGAGGATCTGGCCGGCACGCTCAGCGGCTACTTCGCCGAACGTCCCGCCGATCAGACCTTCTCGGCGTCTTCGCTGAAGGACCTCGGCTAGCTCGGCCGCTCGGCGAGCGGGCGGGTCAACGGCCGGACACCGGCAGGTTTCGGTTGGGCCCGCCCCGCGCGTGCCGTGGCGACCGGGGCGCTGTGCGGTGTCACAGTCGGGTGGCGCCCCGGACCCGACCAACTGATCATTTGTCCATTTGTTGATCCGGTGTCCCCGGCTTGATAGACATGTGTGTCCGAGCCGTGTGCCTGCAGTCACAGACGATCTTGGTCAGTGATGCGGGAAACATGGGGGACACATACTGATACTTGTTACAAATATTGCGGATCGACATTCGACAAATTGCAGGTCAAATGTGAGAAAAAGCCACGCAATGTGTTTATGAACATGTTCTAATCATGTCGGCGATGCGGCCACGGCGGTGAGTCGTGCCGTGTGCGCCGCAAGTGCTTCAGTGAGCTAGGAGGATCGCGGATGAACGAGGTCCTTGCCGTTCCGCTCCGGGCCGTCGGCGGGTTCTTCGAACTGTGCTCCGACGTCGCCAGGGCGAGTATCCGCAGGCCCTTCCAAGCGCGTGAGTTCATCGATCAGTCCTGGTTCATCGCCCGGGTTTCCATCGTGCCGACCCTGCTGGTGGCGATTCCGTTCACCGTGCTGGTCAGCTTCACGCTCAATATCCTGCTGCGTGAGATCGGCGCCGCCGACCTCAGCGGCGCGGGCGCCGCCTTCGGCGCGGTGACCCAGGTCGGCCCCATCGTCACGGTGCTCATCGTGGCGGGCGCGGGCGCGACGGCGATCTGCGCCGACCTCGGCGCACGAACCATTCGCGAGGAGATCGACGCCATGCGGGTGCTCGGCATCGACCCGGTCCAGCGCCTGGTCGTGCCACGCGTGCTGGCCTCGATGTTCGTCGCGCTGATGCTCAACAGCCTGGTGTGCACGATCGGCATCGTCGGCGGCTTCCTGTTCTCGGTCTTCCTGCAGGACGTGAACCCCGGCGCCTTCGTCAACGGCATCACCCTGCTGACCCATCTGCCCGAGCTGATCATCTCCGAGGTCAAGGCGGGCCTGTTCGGGCTGATCGCCGGCCTGGTGGCCTGTTATCTCGGCCTGAACGTCAAAGGCGGTCCCAAGAGTGTCGGTGATGCGGTGAACCAGACCGTCGTCTTCGCCTTCATGGCTCTGTTCGTGGTGAACGTGGTGGTCACCGCGGTCGGCATCAAGTTCTCGGTGCGGTGACCCGATGGCCTTCGTGATCGAATCGCGCTTCCCCCGCATGGTGCGGCGGGCGCGCCGGATCTCCGACTCGATGGACACCGCGGGCAAGCACGCGGTGTTCTACGGCAGGGCGATCGCCTCCATCCCGCGGGCCCTGGTGCACTACCGCACCGAGGTGATCCGGCTGATCGCCGAGATCTCCATGGGCACCGGCGCGCTGGCGGTCATCGGCGGCACAGTGGTGATCGTCGGCTTCCTGACACTGTTCTCCGGCGGCACCATCGCCGTGCAGGGCTACAGCTCGCTGGGCAACATCGGCGTCGAAGCGCTGACCGGCTTCTTCTCGGCCTTCCTCAACGTGCGCATCGCGGCCCCGGTGATCTCCGGCATCGGCCTCGCCGCCACCATCGGCGCGGGCTCCACCGCGCAGCTGGGCGCCATGCGGGTGTCGGAGGAGATCGACGCGCTCGAGGTGATGGCCATCCGGCCGGTGCCGTACCTGATCGGCACCAGGGTGCTGGCCGGGATGATCGCGATCGTGCCGCTGTACGCGCTGGCGGTGATCGCCTCGTTCTTCGCCGCGCGCTTCGCCACGGTGGTGATCTACGGGCAGTCGGCGGGCGTCTACGACCACTACTTCTCGACTTTCCTGATCCCCAGCGACATCCTGTGGTCCTTCGCGCAGGCGATCCTGATGGCGATGGCGGTCATGATGATCCACACCTACTACGGCTATTTCGCCGCCGGCGGCCCGGTCGGGGTCGGCGTGGCGGTCGGCAACGCGGTGCGCGCCTCGCTGGTCGCGGTGGTCACGGTGACGCTGCTGATGTCGCTGGCCATCTACGGCACCTCCGGCAACTTCAACCTCTCCGGGTAGACGGGCAGGACATGGCGGGTACGAAGAACTCACAGCAGAGCTGGCTGGACAGCTCGCTCGGTCTGAAAGTGGCCGGCCTGGCGATGGTGCTCGGTCTGGTCGCGGTGGTCGCGGTGGCGCTGACGATGTTCGTCGGCGGCTTCACCTCCACGGCCACCGTGCTGGTGCAGGCGCCGCGCAGCGGCCTTGTGCTCGACCCGGACGCCAAGGTGAAGGTGCGCGGCGTGGAGATCGGCCGGGTCGCCGACGTGCGGCAGGACGAGCAGGGCGCGACGCTGGAGCTGGCGCTCAACCCGGACATGCTGGAGCTGGTGCCCGCGAACGCCACCGTCGACATCCGCTCGACCACGGTGTTCGGCGCGAAATACGTGAATTTCGGTATCCCGGACCAGCCGTCGGCCGAACCGCTGCGCGCGGGCACGACCGTGGTGGCCGACCGGGTGACCGTCGAATTCAACACGCTGTTCCAGCAGCTGTCCGACATCCTGTCCGACATCGAGCCGCAGAAGCTCAACGCCACCCTCGCCGCGCTCGGCCAGGCCCTCAACGGCCGCGGCGAGACGCTCGGGCAGCTGATGACCGACCTGGACACCTATCTGCGCGAGATGAATCCGACCTTGCCGACGCTGCGCGAGGACTTGCGCGTCAGCGCCGAGGTCACCCACCTCTACGCCGACGTCACCGGCGATCTGCTGCGCACCGTGGACAACGCGGTGACCACCGGCGCCACTCTGGTCGACGAGCAGGCGAGCCTGGACGACGTGCTGGCCAATCTGATCGGCCTGGCCGACACCACCGGTTCGGTGCTGCGCGAGAACGAGCAGAACCTCGGCACCGCACTGGAACTGCTCGCCCCCACCACCGCGCTGATCGAGGAATACTCGCCGGGCACCCAGTGCCTGGTCAACGCGGTGGCCGAGCTGATGCCGATCGGTGAGGCGGCCTTCGGCGGCAACCAGCCCGGCGTCGCCATGAACACCAACTTCATCTTCGGCGCCGAGCCCTACAAGTACCCGCAGGACCTGCCCAAGGTGAACGCCACCGGCGGCCCGCGCTGCGAGGGCCTGGTGGACCGGGTGCCGGGCAGCCACACCGACTACGTCGTCACCGACACCAACCAGGGCATGCCCTACGTGCCCTCCATGGAAACGAAATTCAATGGGCCCAAAGTGTTCCAACTGCTGATGAACGGCATGCCGGGGGTGAGCGCGCCGTGAAGAACACCGCCACGACCGTCAAGCTGACCATCTTCACCCTGGTGATGGCGCTGATCTTCGCCGGCCTGGCCGTCGTCTTCAGCCAGGTGCGTTTCGCCAGGCAGGACAGCTATCACGCCGTGTTCACCAGCTCCTCGGGCATCCTGCCCGGCGACAAGGTGCGCATCGCGGGCGTGCCGGTCGGCTCGATCAGCAAGGTGCAGGTGCGCTCGGACGAGCCGGGCCGCGACTACCTGGCCCACATCGAGTTCGACATCGACCGCAAATACCGGCTGCTCACCAGCACCCGCGCCCAGATCAAGTACGAGAACCTGGTCGGCGACCGCTATCTGGAACTGCTGGAGGGACCCGGCAGCGCCGACGAGCTGCGGCCGGGCGGCACCATCCCGGTGTCGCAGACCGCGCCCGCGCTGGATCTGGACATGCTGCTCGGCGGTTTCAAGCCGCTGCTGCGCGGTCTGGACCCCGGGCAGGTCAACGACCTGACCGAGGCGCTGTTGCAGGTGTTCCAGGGACAGGGCGGCACGCTGGTCTCGATGCTCAACAGCGGCGGCTCCTTCGCGCAGACCCTCGGTGAGCGCGACGCCCTGATCGGCAACGTCATCGACAACCTGAACACGGTGCTGGCCACCATCGACGAGCGCGACGAACAGTTCGACACCACCATCGTCGAGTTGCAGCGGCTGGTCAGCGGGCTGGCCGCCGACAGCGACCCGATCGCCTCGGCCATCCCCCGGATCGCGGGCGCCACCGGCGATCTCACCGACCTGCTCGCCCAGGCCCGCCCCGACCTGCGCGCCACCGTCGAGCAGACCGACCGGCTCGCGGGCAACCTGAACGCTGGTGAGGACACCATGGAGTGGGTCATCCAGCAGTTGCCCGACACCTATCGCAAGCTCATCCGCATCGGCTCCTACGGCTCGTTCCTCTCGCTCTACGTCTGTGCCACGAACTTCCTGATCGACGGCCCCGACGGCAAGCCGCTGAAGATCAACATGCCCGGTGGCCAGGACACGGGAAGGTGTGCGGCGGAATGACGGACACCAAGAACGCCGAACGCTCGCCCGCGACGACCATCGGCATCGTCGGCATCGTGGTCGCGGTGTGTATCGCGTTGTCGGCCCTGCAGTTCGACCGGCTGCCGTTCATCCGCTCCGGCGCGAGCTACACCGCCCACTTCGCCGACGCGGGCGGGCTGCTGCCCGGCGACCACGTCCAGGTGGCCGGGGTGCGCTCCGGTCGCGTCGACGACGTGCAGCTGGCGGGCGACCGGGTGCTGGTGAAGTTCACCGTGGACGAGAACATCGTGCTCGGCGACCGCACCACCGCCGCCATCAAGACCAACACCGTGCTCGGGCGCAAGTCGCTCGAGGTGGTGCCCGCGGGCGAGGGCGCGCTGCGCCGCGACGACACCATCCCGCTCGAGCGCACCACCTCGCCGTACTCGCTCAACGACGCGCTCGGCGAGCTGGCCGCCACCGTGGACGGGCTGGACATGGACCGGGTCGACCAGACCCTGGACGCGCTGTCGGTCACCTTCGCCGACACACCCGCGCCGCTGCGCACCGCCCTCGACGGCATCACCCAGCTCTCCCGCACCATCAACAGCCGCGACGAGGCGCTGTCGCAACTGCTGGAGCGGGCACAGAACGTGACGGCCATCCTGTCCGAGCGCAGCCACCAGCTCAACGCGCTGCTGCTGGACGGCAACCAGCTGCTCGGCGAGCTCGACGCCCGCCGCGCCGCGCTCGGCCAGCTCATCGTGCACGTCAACGGCCTGGCCCAGGAACTGCGCGGGCTGGTCGCCGACAACGAGGCCCAGCTGGCGCCCGCGCTGGACAAGCTCAACCAGGTGCTCGACGTGCTCCAGCGCAACCGGCAGAACATCAGCGAGGCGCTCGACGGTCTCGGCCCGTTCGCGGCCGCGCTCGGCGAACAGGTCGGCAACGGGCCATGGTTCAACGCCTACGTCTCCAACGCCACCTCCGTCGGCCTGCAACCGCTCGTCGACGCGCTGGTCTGGCCCGAGCACCTGCCCGACGACCTGCGCAACTTCTTCTTGAACCCGCCGCCCTCGATCGAGCCGGCCGTCCAGGAGCCGCCCCGATGACCACACCCGACACCACCGCCCCCGCCCGGTCCGCGCGCGGGCTGCCGCGCTGGGCGCTGCTCACCGCGGGCGCGCTCGTGCTCGCCCTGCTGGCCGCGCTGCTCTACGTGGGCATCACTTGGATCGGCACCATGCGGATCACCGCCTACTTCCCCTCCACCTCGGGCCTGTACCAGGGCGACGACGTGCGAGTGCTCGGCGTCTCGGTCGGCACCGTCGACTCGGTCGAGCCGGGCGAGGAACAGGTGAAGGTGCGCATGACCGTCGACCGCGGCGTGGACATCCCCGCCGACGCGCGCGCCGTCATCATCTCGCCCTCGCTGGTGACCGCCCGCTTCATCCAGCTCGCCCCCGCCTACACCGGCGGGGAGAAGATGGCCGACGGCGACGAGATCCCGATCGAGCGCACCGCCGTCCCGGTGGAGTGGGACGACATCAAGACCGAGCTGTCCAAGCTGGCCACCGCCCTCGGCCCGGTCGGCGACGACGAGCAGGGCTCCTTCGGTCGCTTCGTCGACACCGCCGCCGACAACCTCGACGGCAACGGCGAGCGCATGCGCGAGACACTGCGGGAACTGTCGGCCACCCTGACCACGCTGTCCGACGGCCGCACCGACCTGTTCGGCACCATCCGCAACCTACAGCAGTTCGTCGAGGTGCTCTCGGCGAGCAACGAGCAGATCGTGCAGTTCGGCGGCAGGCTGGCCTCGGTCTCCTCGGTGCTGGCCGGCGTCTCCGACGAACTCGGCGCAGGCCTGGACAATCTGGACCTCGCCGTCGCCGACGTGCGGCGCTTCCTCGACTCCAGCGGCGCCGAACTGACCGAGGGCACCCAGCGGCTGGCCGAGGTCACCCAGATCCTGGTCGACAAGCGGCCCGAGGTGGAGCGGGTGCTGCACTCCGGCCCCACCGCGCTGGTGAACTTCTACCAGCTCTACAAGCCGGCCCAGGGCAGCTTCACCGGCGCTGTCGCGTTGAACAACACCGCCAGCCCGCTGACCTTCCTGTGCGGCTCGATCCGGGCGCTGGAGGAGAACGACTCCGACCGCTCGGCCGATCTGTGCGCGGCCCAGCTCGCCCCCATCATCGAGTCGCTGGCCTGGAACTACGCGCCGATCATGGTCAACCCGGCCACCGGCGTGCACGCCTTCCCGAACCAGATCGAGTTCTCGCCGCAGAGCCTGGCCGATCAGGTGCCCGAGGAGAAGAAGAACCCGAGGGCGGCCGCCCCGGCGCCCGCGCCGGTCTTCGTGCCCGAGGGCCTGGCCGGATTCGCGATCCCCGGAGGTGGACGATGAGCCGCGCACGCCGCAGCACCGCGGTGCTCGCACTCGGGGTGAGCCTGGCACTGGCCACCACCGGCTGTGAGTGGACCGGGCTGAACTCGTTGCCCATGCCGGGCGCCGAGGGCAAGGGCGAGGGCGCCTACGAGGTGCACATCCAGATGCCCAATGTCACCACGCTGACCCAGAACTCGCCGGTTCGCATCGACGACGTGGACGTGGGTTCGGTGACCGACATCGTGGTGCAGGACTGGCACGCGCTGGTGACGGTCTCGCTCAATCCCGATGTTCGCCTGCCCGCCAACGCGATCGCCCGCATCGGCCAGACCAGCCTGCTCGGTTCCAACCATGTGGAGCTGGCCCCGCCGGAGGACGTGGCGCCGCAGGGGCAGCTGGCGCCGGGCGATGTGATCCCGCTGGACCGCGCGGGCGCCTACCCGACCACCGAGGAGGTGCTGTCCTCGCTGTCGGTGGTGCTCAACGGCGGCGGCATCGCCCAGCTCGAGACCATCACCTCCGAGCTGAACGCGGCGCTGTCCGGCCGCGAGGACGTCATCCGCGACCTGCTGCCGCAGCTCGACGAGCTGACCACCAATCTGGAGCAGCAGACCGGCGACATCATCTCCGCGATGGAGGGCCTCGACCGCCTCGGCGGGCAGCTGGCCGACCAGCGGGCGACCCTCGAGCGCGCGCTCGACGAGATCCACCCGGCGCTGACCGTGCTGGCCGACCGCAGGGAGAACATCACCCGCGCCATCACCGCGCTCGGCGAGCTGAGCGATGTGACCCAGCGGGTGATCGACACCAGCGGGGAGAACCTGAAGGCCAATCTGAACGCGCTGTGGCCCACGTTGCAGCGGCTGGCCGACACCGGCGGCAACCTCGCCGAGTCGCTGAAGATCCTGCTGTCCTTCCCGTTCCCGCTGAAGAACCTGGACAAGGCCATCAAGGGCGACTACCTGAACCTGTTCATGACCGTCGACATGACGGGCGCGCGACTGGACACCAACTGGCTGTCGGGCACCCCGCTCGGCGGTCGCTTCGGCGGTGTCGAGGGCATCGTCGGCAGCTTCGCCCCCAGCCCCGCCACCGACGCGGGTGATCCGGCCACCGGGCCGATCTCCGACCCCGCCGCCCCCGAGACCCCGGCGGAACCCGCCCCGCGCATTCCCGGCCTGCCGCCGATCCCCGGCCTGCCCGCCATACCCGGGCTGACGGTTCCGCTGGAAGGGGGACAGCCGTGAAGCTGACCCGGTTCGTACGCATCCAGCTCGCCATCTTCTCGGTGCTCACGGTGGTCGGCCTGACCGTCATGGCGGGCACCTACGTGCAGCTGCCCGCCATGTTCGGCATCGGCCGCTACCAGGTGACCGTCGAGCTGGCCGCCACCGGCGGGCTCTACGAGCACGCCAACGTCACCTATCGCGGCACCAATGTGGGCCGGGTGAAGCAGGTGCGGCTGACTCCCGAGGGGGTCGAGGCGGAGCTGTCCATCGACACCGACTACGCCATCCCCGCCGAGGTGACCGCCTGGGTGCGCAGCGTCTCGGCGATCGGTGAGCAGTATGTGGACCTGGTGCCGCCGGAGTCGCCCGGCGAGGGGAAACTGCGCGACGGCGCGGTCATCCCGGTCGAGCGCACCCAGCTGCCGCAGGACGTGGGCGCGCTGCTCGACCAGACCGAGCGGCTGCTGGCCAGCGTCGAGGACACCCGGCTGCGGCAGGTGATCGACGAGGCGTTCAAGGCGTTCAACGGCGCGGGCCCGGACCTGCAGCGCTTCATCGACTCGGCCGCGCTGCTGGTGCAGGAGGCCCAGGACAGCAGCGAACCGACCAGGAAGCTGATCGACCAGATCGGCCCGCTGCTGGACACCCAGGTGCGCTCGCAGGACGCCATCCGGTCCTGGACCGCCGACCTGGCCACCCTCACCGACCAGCTCCGCGCGCACGACCCGTCGCTGCGCAACCTGCTGCGCGAGAGTCCGGCGGCGATGGAGCGGGTCACCCGGCAGTTCAACGATCTGCAGCCCACGCTGCCGATCCTGCTGTCCAACCTGGTCAGCGTCGGCCAGGTGACCTCCATCTACCATCCGGGCATCGAGCAGGTGATGGTGATCTACCCGCCGCTGGTGGCGGCGCTGATCACCGCCGTGCGCGGCCCGCTCGACTACGGCGTGATGGTGGACTTCATGAGCGTGGTGCACGACCCGCCCGCCTGCACCACCGGCTTCCTGCCGCCCGAGCAGCGGCGCTCGCCCAGCGAGCTGGACTTCATGCCCACCCCGGACGGCCTGTACTGCAAGATCCCGCAGGACTCGCCGATCGAGGTCCGCGGCATCCGCAACACGCCGTGCATGGAGTTCCCCGGCCGTCGCGCTCCCACCCCGGAGCTGTGCCGCACCGGTTACACCCCGCTCGGCGAGGAACCGCTCTACCTTCCGGTGGAGCCGGTGGCGCCCGCCGCCGACCAGGGGCAGCAGTCCTCGGCCACCGCGCCCGCCGGTTTCGCCACGCCGGCCACGGCCAGGTCCTACGATCCGTCCACAGGTGTCTACATCGGCACCGACGGCCGCACCTACCGGCAGGGAGATGTCGCACCAGGAGGTTCGGCGACGGTCCCGGCGAGCTGGCAGGAGATGCTCGAGGAGCAGCAACGATGAGTGATGTCACCGACGAGGCACGACGCACCCGCCGCAGGGCGGTGCGGACCGCGGGACCGCCCGCCGAGGAGGCCGCCGCCGAGGCGGTGACAGTGAAGGTGGCCGCCGCCCCGGCGGCGGAGACCGAGGCCGCCGAGACCACGATCTCCGATACGACGGCTTCGGCGGCCTCGAAGGACCCGGCGAGCGCGAAGGCTTCGGAGGCCGCGAAGACGGTGCGGTTGACGAAGGCCGCGGAGGCCTCGGAGGCTGCGCAGGTTTCGGAGGCTGCGAAGATTTCGGAGGTTTCGGAGGTCGAATCCGCGAGAACGGAGGACACCCCGGCCGAGGACGAGCCCGCCCGGGCGCGGCGCGGCTGGTCCACGCGCACCGTCGTGCTGGCGGCCGCCGCGGCCGTGCTGGTGGCGGTCATGCTCGCCGGCGCGGTGATCTCGGTGTTCACCGTGCGCTCGCTGGACCAGCGGGCCGAGCGCCGCACCGCCTACGTGCAGACCGCCGAGCAGGCGATCCTGAATCTGACCACCATCGACGCCGACACCGCCCGCGAGGACATCGACCGCATCCTGTCGCTGGCCTCCGGCAAGTTCAGGACCGAGTTCGACGGGCGGGTCGACCCGTTCCTGAGCATCGTGCAGCAGGCCGAGGTGCGCGCCACTGGCGAGATCGTGGAGGCGGCGCTGGAGAGCGAGGGCGAGAACTCCGGTCAGGTGCTCGTCGCGGCCAAGCAGACCCTCACCAACGCAGGCCAGGAGGGGCCGCAGACCCGGCACTACCGGTTCCGGGTCACGGTGTCCGAATCGGAGTCCGGCCTGACGGCCTCGAATGTGGAGTTCGTGCCATGACATTCACCCGAGGCGTGATCGCCGCCTTCGTCGCGGGCGCGCTCGCCCTGTCCTCGGCGCTGGTCGTCGGCTTCGGCGGCTACCGCTACTGGAACGCCGAGCAGGAGAAGCAGGCCCGCGAGCAGGCGCTGGCGGCGGCCAACAAGGCCGTGCCCGCCATGTTCAGCTACGAGTTCACCACCGTGGACACCGAGCTGCCCAAGGCGGCCGAGATGCTCTCGCCCGACTTCCGCACCGACTACCTGAACCTCATCGAGACCGCCATCGCGCCCGGCGCGAAGGAGAAGGAACTCACCGTGCTCGCCACCGCCCAGGCCGGCGGCGTGGTGGAGGCCGACCGCGACAGCGCGGTGGTGATGCTGTTCGTCAACCAGATCACCACCAGCAGGGACAGCCCGCAGGGCACCACCACCGGCAGCAGGTTGCGGGTGGAACTGGGCAAGGACGGCGACCGCTGGCTGGTCGACGCCGTCACGCCCATCTGAGCCCGGCAATCACGCGCGGGATCGGTGCTCGCGCGGAAGTTCCACGGTGAAGCAGGTGCCCTCGCCCGGCGCGCTGCGCACCGACACCCGGCCGCCGTGCGCGGTGACCAGCGCCTGCACGATGGACAGGCCGAGCCCGGAACCGCCGCTGGCGCGGGTGCGCGAGCTGTCGGTGCGGTAGAACCGCTCGAACACCCGCTCGGCCTCCTCCGGTGCCAGACCGGGCCCGGTGTCGGCCACCTCGACCATCACCTCGCCCGGCTCGGGGGTCAGCCGCACCGTCACGTCCGCGTCGGCGGGGGTGTGGGTGAGGGCGTTGGTGAGCAGGTTCGCCATGACCTGCCGCAGCCGGTCGGCGTCGCCCGCCACCTCCAACGTGCCGGTGCCGGACCGCACCTCCAGTTCGACGCGCCTGCGCGGGCCGTCCGGGTCGGCGGCCGCGGCCACCGCGCGCGCGTTGTGCACCGCCTCCCCGGCCACCGTCAGCAGGTCGACGGTGCCCATGGCCAGCGGCCGCTGGGCGTCCAGCCTGGCCAGCATGAGCAGATCCTCCACCAGCAACCCCATCCGCCTGGCCTCGCGCTCGATGCGGTCGAGCACCATCGCCGGGTCGTCGGTCGCGCCCTGCCGGTACAGCTCGGCGAAACCACGGATGGTGGTCAGCGGGGTGCGCAGCTCGTGCCCGGCGTCGGCCACGAACCGTCGCATGGTGGCCTCGGACTCGCGGGCGGCCGCCTCGGAGGCCTCGGTGGCGGCGAAGGCCGACTGGATCTGGGCGAGCATCCCGTTCAGCGACTGGGACAGCCGGTCGACCTCGGTGTTGGTGCCGCGCACCGGCACCCGCCGGAACAGGTCGCCGCGCGCGATCGCCGCCGCGATGTGCTCCACCCGCCGCAGCGGCCGCAGACTGCGCCGGATCACGAAGTAGGCGGCCAGCGCCAGCACGGCCAGCACCGCGAGCCCGACGATCAGTTGCAGCCCGACCAGCCGGGTCACGGTGTCCTCGTTCGGGGTCAGCGGCACCGCGACGGTGGTGGCCGAGTCGCCGGTGATCACCTTCAGCGCGCGCCAGCGCACATCCGCGTCGCCGCGGGAGGGCACCGTGACCGGCGTGCCCGCCGGGAGTTCGGTGAGATCGGGCGTGGCGTCCACGTCGTAGGGGCGCAGCACGAACGAGCCGTGGTCGGCGCCGGCCTCCACCACGATGTAGAACGGGCTCGGCGGGGTGCGCGGGTCGGGCGCGGGCGGGGGAACCAGCGGCCGCGGTCGCGGCGTCGCCACATCGCGCAGCTGCTGGTCGGTGCGACCGAGCAGCGATTTCTCCAGTGCCGAGGTCACCACCGCGCCCGAGATCAGCAGGCCGAGGCCCGCGAAGAGCACCAGCGCCAGCACCAGCGTCACCCGCAGCGGGATGGCGGCCAGCCGATCGCCCGCCCGCTCCCGCAACCGGCGCGGCGGGGCCGGGGCACGACGGACGGTGGTCACCGGTTCGGCGCCCGCATCACGTAGCCCACCCCGCGCAGGGTGTGGATCAGCCGAGGCTCGCCGTTGTCGATCTTCTTGCGCAGATAGGACACGTAGGTCTCCACCACACCGACCTCGCCGCCGAAGTCGTAGCGCCACACGTGGTCGAGGATGCGCGGCTTGGACAGCACCGTGCCCGCGTTGACCATGAAATAGCGCAGCAGGGTGAACTCGGTGGGCGAGAGCGCGACCGGCTCGCCCGCCTTCCACACCTCGTGGGTGTCGTCGTCGAGCTCGATGTCGGCGAAAGTGATCCGCGAACTCGCGCGGGCCCGGGTGTCGTGCCCGGCCCGGCGCAGCACCACCCGCAGCCGGGCCACCACTTCCTCCAGGCTGAACGGCTTGGTGATGTAGTCGTCGGCGCCCAGCGTCAGGCCGGCGACCTTGTCCTGCACGTCGTCGCGGGCGGTCAGGAACAGCACGGGGGCGTCGATGCCGTCGGCGCGCAGCCGGGGCAGCAGGCCGAAGCCGTCCATGCCCGGCATCATGACGTCCACGATCAGCGCGTCCGGCCGGAAGGCGCGGGCCCGGTCCAGCGCCCGCGCGCCGTCGGCGGCCGTCTCCACCTCGAAGCCCTGGAAGCGCAGCGACACCGAGAGCAACTCGACGATCATCGGCTCGTCGTCCACCACCAGAACGCGGGCCTCGGGGCGCGCGGCCGCGGGCGCATCACTCATACCGGACATGATGCGCCCACGGACTCAGGCGTCGCTGCGTGGTTCCTGTGAACTCGCTGGGAACGGAACGTCCCGGCGGGTCAGCGTCGCGGCTGGTCGTCGCCGTACTCGTCGTCGGAGTCCGGTCGGTCGATCAGCGAGCTGCCCGCCACCTGGTCACGGGCCAGCGCCTCCAGGAACGCCCTGGCCCAGCGGTCCACGTCGTGGGCGAGCACCTGCCTGCGCAGCGCGCGCATCTTGCGCCGCTTGGTCTCCCTGTCGTCCTCCAGCGCGGAGACGATGGCGTCCTTCACGCTGTCCAGGTCGTGCGGGTTGCACAGATAGGCCTGGCGCAGCTCGGCGGCGGCGCCGGTGAACTCGCTGAGCACCAGCGCGCCGTTGAGCCCGCTGTGGCAGGCCACGTACTCCTTGGCGACCAGGTTCATGCCGTCGCGCAACGGGGTCACCAACATGACGTCGGCGGCCACGAAGAAGGCGATCAACTCGTCACGGGGGATCGGCCGGTGCAGGTAGTGCACCACCGGGTAGCCGACGCGGGCGAACTCGCCGTTGATCCGGCCCACCTGGCGCTCGATGTCGCCGCGCATCTGCTTGTAGCTCTCGACGCGCTCGCGGCTGGGCGTGGCCAGCTGCAACATGACCGTCTCGCCCGGGTCGATGCGGCCCTCCCTGAGCAGCTCCTCCAGCGCGTTGAGCCGGATGTCGATGCCCTTGGTGTAGTCGAGACGGTCGACGCCGAGCAGGATGTTGGTCGGATTGCCCAGCTCGGCCCTGATCTTGGCGGCGCGTTCCTTGATCGAGCGCCTGCGTGAGTGCTCGTCCAGCTCGGTCGAGGCGATCGAGATCGGGAACGCGCCGACCCGCACGGTGCGGAAACCCACCTGCACCACGCCCAGCTTGGAGCGCACGCCGACCGAACCGCGCGAGGTGGGCTGACCGGCCAGCCTGCGGGCCAGGTAGAGGAAGTTCTGCGCGCCGCCGGGCAGGTGGAAGCCGATCAAATCGGCGCCGAGCAGGCCCTCGATGATCTCGGTCCGCCACGGCATCTGCATGAACAGCTCGACCGGCGGGAACGGGATGTGCAGGAAGAAACCGATGGTCAGATCGGGGCGCAGCATGCGCAACATCTTGGGCACCAGCTGCAACTGGTAGTCCTGCACCCAGACCGTCGCGCCCTCGGCCGCCACCTTCGCGGTCGCCTCCGCGAACCGGCGGTTGACCTGCACGTAGGCGGCCCACCAGGCGCGGTCGTAGATGGGCCGCACGATGACATCGTGGTAGAGCGGCCAGAGCGTGCCGTTGGAGAAACCCTCGTAGTAGTCGGCGACCTCCTTCGCCGACAGCGGCACCGGATGCAGCTCGAGGCCGTCTTCGATGATCGGATCGACGTCGACGTCGGGGACGCCCGCCCAGCCGACCCACGCGCCCTTGTTGTTGCGCAACACCGGCTCGAGCGCGGTGACCAGACCGCCGGGGCTGCGCTTCCATCGGGAGGTGCCGTCGGGCAGTCGTTCCAGATCGACCGGCAGCCGGTTGGCCACGCCGACGAACCCGGATCCACCTTCACGCGGTCGGTCGGGGCCCGGGCCGGGATCGGCGCCTTCGGGTCCGTGGTCGCCGGACCGCGCCGATCCGAGATCGGGATCGGGTCGGGAGTGCTGGGAGTTCTCGGACGGCTGATCGGTCATCTGGTCCACTCACGCATCCTTGTTCTGTTCTCATGTAGCGGCGCCGCGGCCCCTCGCCCGCGCCGCGATCACCTGCCCGGGCGGAGCATGCCCGGTACCAGGCGATTTATTCGGCGCGGCTGTTCGGCCCGATGCCGAGCATCGACAGCAGCATCCGGCACTCGTCGGCGTCGGCGGCGTAGGCCGCGACGACCCGCTGCGCCTGGCGCGCCGTCTCGTCGGCCAGTGGTTCCAGGTCGTCGTCCGCGATATCGTTCGCGCTGCTCTTCGCGGCCATTGGTTCGTGTCCTCCCGATTCGTTACGCTCGAGCGTTTCGAAGTGTCCATGGTAGGCGACACGGGTGTGGCCTATACCGTGGGTGCGCAGCACAATCTGACGAAAGGGTCGACCATGCCGCTGGCCACGGTGAACGGAATCTCGTTGAACTACCAGGTCAAAGGAGACCGTGCGAAGGGCACCGAGGCGAAGGGATCGGCGCCGCTGGTCGTGCTGATCATGGGCACGGGCAGCCCGGGCCGGGTCTGGGAACTGCACCAGGTGCCGGCGCTGCTGGCCGCGGGGTTCCGGGTGTGCACCTTCGACAACCGCGGCATCGCCCCCAGCTTCGAGTCCGCCGACGGCATCACCATCGAGGACCTGGTCGCCGACACCGCGGCCCTGATCGAGTTCCTCGACGAGGGACCCGTTCTGGTCGCGGGCACCTCGATGGGCGCGCGGGTGGCCCAGGAGCTGGCGCTGGCCCGCCCCGACCTGGTGCGCAAGGCCGTGTTCATGGCCGGGCACGCCCGCCTCGACCAGTTCCAGAAGACGCTCTCACTGGGCGAGCACGAGCTCGACGAAGCCGGGGTCACCCTGCCGCCGAAGTACGAGGCCGCGCTGACCGCGGTCATGAACCTCTCGCCCGCCACCCTCGCCGACGCCAACGCCGCCCGCGACTGGCTCGACCTGTTCGAGTTCACCGGCGGGCCGGTCGGCCCCGGCATCCGCGCCCAGCGTCGAATGGATCACGATTTCGACCGGGTGCAGGCCTACAAGGCCATCCGCGTGCCCTGCCTGGCGGTCGGCTTCGCCGACGACCGGATGATCCCGGCCTACCTGACCCGTGAGGTCGCCGAGGTCATCCCCGGCGCCCGCTATCAGGAGGTCCCCGATGCCGGTCATTTCGGGTATCTCGAGCGGCCGGAGACGGTCAACAAGATCCTGCTGGACTTCTTCTCCGAATAACTAGGTCGGCACAGCCAGGTCGGCCCGACCTGAGCCGGCCTGGTGCCGTCGACTCGTGCGCGGCCGCCGACGCGGCGGCCCGCGCCCGAGACGGCACCCGAGGTAATGGTCTTCCCGTAACGTGTCCCTTGCTAGGGTCGACACAACGCTCGGGTAGTCATCCGGCGCGGGGCTCGTCGTGGCACGGGCCACCGTGACGGAGGGGTTCCAGGAGCCTAATCCCGTACAAGCGCCAGTATCCAGTGAGGTGAAATTGAGCACCAACCCCTTCGACGACGAGGACGGCCGCTTCTTCGTCCTGGTCAACGACGAGGAACAGCACTCCCTGTGGCCTGCCTTCGCGGAGGTTCCGGCCGGGTGGCGAGTCGTGTTCGGCGAGGAGAGCCGCGCCGCCTGCGTGGAGTACGTCGAGAAGAACTGGACCGACATGCGTCCCAAGAGCCTGCGCGACGCGATGGCCGCCGACGACGCCGCCAGGCAGGGCAGCCAGTCCTGACCTCGCGGTAGCCGATACTGCGCCGGGGGTTCTCGCTCGACCGTCGCCGCGCGCCACCGATATCCGGTGACGCGCGGCTGCGGAGCGCGGTTATGATGGCCCCCGTCGGAGCGAAAACCGTCGAAAACCGACGTCCGCCTCCTTAGCTCAGTGGTAGAGCACTCGCCTTGTAAGCGAAAGGTCGTCAGTTCAATCCTGACAGGGGGCTCCACTCCAGCGCGGTCACCGCATCGTCGGCAGATCCGGCGGTGCGGTGACCGCCGCACACAGGCCGCCACGCGACCGGCGACGGCGCGCGGGGGCGGCCCGCTGAGAGAGTTCGTCCACACGGGGGAAGCATGCACGGGGGGAACCGATGGCGCTGATTCCCGCGCGGCCTCCCGGTGTCTTCGTCCAGCCGATCGACGACGTGCTCCGCGAACGATGGGAACGGGCGCGCCGATGGCTCGGCTACGCCTTCGTCGCGATCCCCGCCTGCTGCGCGCTGCTCGCCGTCGCGCTGACGGTCCTGCGCGCGTACAGCGGTTCGGACCGGCCCGCGATCGCGGAGGTCGGCGCGGTCGCGGTGGCGGCCGCGCTGGTCACCGCCGTGGTGGGGGCCGCAGGCCTGCTGCTGTTCGGCTCGCGCACCTCGCCCTCGGGCCGGTCGGTGCCGCGCGATCCGCGGTGGTGGATCTGGGCGGCCGGCCTGATCGCGGCGGCACAGGGCGTGGCCGCCGACTCGGTGTCCCGCCAGGCCGCCGCCCCGGATTCCCGGACGGGCGGCGCGCTGTTCCCGCTGCTGCTCGCGCTGGTGCTCGCGGCCTGCTATTGCGCCCACCGGGCGGGCCGGGAGCTGACCGACCCACCGTTACCCGCCCTCGGCGACACCGATCTGGCGGTGCCGGTGCTGCGCGAGTCCGGCCGCAATGTGGCGCTGATGCTGGAGGTGCTGACGCTGACCGTCACCGAGGACCGGGTCGAACTCGCCCACCGCGTCGGCAGGCGCATGGCATCGACCACCGGCGTCGGCCTGGACCGGCTGGTGGCGGTGTGGCCGGGATGGGCCCCGCCCGAGGCGAACGGGGTGTGGAACGCCCGGCCGCCGGGCACCGCGGAGCATCTGCCGCCGGGCACCCCTGCGGTCGTGCTCAGGACCTACGACCAGGACATCTTCCTCGTGGTCGATCGCGTCGACCTGGTCGCGCAGATCATCCACCGGCGGGCGGCGCGACTCGCCGCGCTGCGGTGGCAGCAGCGCTGACCGGTCGTGGAACCGATCGGCGGGCCGCGGCGTCCAACTCTTTCGACGACCCTGCGCAAGCACGCATGAGTTTCCTGAGTCAACCCCTATGCGGCGACCGGTTGGGTTTGGGGTTCGAGCCGGGTGGGGTTGTAGGCGGTTTTGGTGCGCCA
>NZ_JARWRU010000888.1 GCF_029867845.1 Nocardia farcinica
ACCCCGAGCCGGTCGGCACACCGAAGTCCTTGCTGCTGCACGTGCGAGCGAGTCCTGCATCTGTCCGTACACGCCAAAAGCCGCAGACCTGTGACGACGGGAAATGCAAGGGCGCCCTGCGATAACGGAAGGGTTGCGGAGTCCCGGTGACGATGCGCAATCGTTATGAACCGTCGTCGGGTCAGCGCGGGTCGGCCAGCGGCTCGTCGATCTCGCCCACCCGGCGCATCGCCAGCGTCTGCTGCGGCGTCCAGTAGACGCGGCCGTGCTCGAACTCCTGGTAGGCGCCGGTGTCGAAGGGAATCTCGTCGGAGGTCGCCCAGCCCAGCGGGCCGTTTTCGAAACCACTGCGGTTCCAGCGTTCCCTGATCTCGCCGTGCAGGTGGTGCACGGGCCGTCCGTTCCGGTGGTAGAGCGCGCCGTACTGGAAGCCCTGCACCTCACCCCACACTCGACCCGCCGGGTCGCGCAGCGCCGTGTGGTCGTTGATGGGGTACCCGAGCTGACCTGCCTCCCAGCCGAGTTCGGCGTACTTGCCGAACAGCGACGTGGGGATCGGGTGGGCACCGGTGGACGGATGCCAATAGATGTAGCCGTTCTCGTAGCGCACGAACCGGCCGACGCCGTCGGCGGTGCGCTGCTCCTGCGGGGTCAGCCGGGCGCCCAGCCACGGCGTCTCGGCCTCCTTGACATCGATGGCGCCGGGCGGCGGCGGGGGCACCGTGCCGTCGGCGAAATCCCGCACGTGCCGGGCGAAGACGTCCCAGGGGAAGTGCGGGCCGACGTCGGTGTGGGTGCCGATGCCGAGGGCCTGGGTGACGTACTTGTGGTCGGAGATGCCGTCGCGGCGGGTGTAGGGCGGGGCGATCACATCGGTCGCGAAGCCGTACTTGCGCGCGTCCTGCACCGCGAGCCAGGCCGCGATCCGCAGATCGCCGTCGACGGCCAGCCACTGCTCGCGCGACCAGGCGGCGCGGCTACCCGCGAAGCACAGGTTGATGGTGTGGCTGTTGGCGTCGAGCACCGACCAGGACGCGTAGTCGGTGTCCACCACGTCGCAGACGATCGCGTCGCGCAGCGTGTAGTGGTAGGAGACGCCGTTGGCCGGATTGTTCAGGTAGGCGGCCAGTGATTCGGCGGTGCCGTTGCCCTCCTGGGTGTGCAGCAGGAAATTGGTGATACGGGCGCCCCAGCGCGAGGAACGGGAATTGCCCATCCGATCGAGCTCGGTGTACCGCGGGGGTGGCACGGTCTGCCCTTCCCGGTCCAGGGACCACTGCCCGTAGTCGGCGGCGAGAATGTCGTCGACATCCACCGAGGTGCCGTCGATCAGCGGTCCGGGATCGGACGGGGTGTCGATGACCCGCTGGTAGAGAACGGCTTCCGGGGTGTCGAGCCGATTGCCCGACCAGGCGCGGGTCTGCCAGGCCCAGCGCTTGCCCGGCGTCGTCGACCGGCCGACGACGTCGTCCTCGATCGCCCACGCGCACACCAGCGACGAGCCGTACACGCCGGTGCGCTGTCGTCCGATGGCCTCGTTCACGCCGCGGAAGAAATGCACCGCGCCGGTGTTCCACTGCTGCAACGAGATGTCCTCGTCCACGGCGAAGAAGATCGGGCAGCCCTCGGGCCCGCCCGCGGCGGCGTGGATCTGCGCGGCCTGCTGCGCCATCCGACGGCCGCCGTCGACGCCGGTGGTCCAGTCCGAGGGCGCCTGGGGGTTGCCCGGCTTGCCGTACTGCCAGATCGACACGACCTCCAGCCCGGCGGCGCGCAGGCGGTCGGCGTAATCCCTGGTGACCGGTTTCGCGCCGAAGTTCGCGCCCGGTCTGCTGGGCGAGACGTAGACCAGCACGGCGCTGTGCCCGGCCGCCCTGATGGCGGCGGGATCGATGAATCGCGCGGCGAAATCGACTGCTGTCGGCATCGACAGCACCTCCCTCGGTAGCGATGCGGTTGCTCCCCGAGTAGAGCAGGACTCGCCGCTGGCTGTCCTCATCCGAACCGATGAGATCCGAAGGGCCACGGCCGATTCGCCGGGGTGGAAGAATCGAGTGGCGGGCTGCTCGCGCGCGGTGCGGGCGCGCTGTCCGATGCTCTGTGCTCCATCCCCGGTTTCTCCCTGTCCCACAGGTCGATTCACATGGCGATGACGGTCGAGAGGTTCTCCGCGATCGTGGCGCGCATCGAGCGCGCCGCGCTGTACCCGGCCGCCTGGACCCCCGCCCTGGACGATGTGGTCGCCGCCGTGGGCGCCGATCGGGGAGTACTGATCGTCGGCACGCCGAATTGCCCGACGGTCACGGCGTGTTCGACCGGCGCGAGCGCACTGCGCCGCACCTACAACGCCCGCTTCGGTCGCACGGACCCGCTCGCCCCGGTGCTCGCCCATGTTCCCGCGGGCACCGTCACCACCGCCGGGGAGTTGCTGGGCGACCTGCGCGGGCACCCGTTCGCGAGCGGCTGGCTGGAGCCGCACCGGCTCGGCGACGCCCTGCTCGTCGTCCTCGCCGACGGCGACCGGATCGCCTGGCTCGCCCTGTATCCCGCGCGCGGGCGGGTTGTCGACCGCGCGCGAGCGGCCGCCACCCTCCGCCTGCTGCATCCCCACCTCGCCCACGCCGTCGCCACGCGATCCCGCCTGGGCGAAGCGGATTCGGCGCACCGCCGCTCGACCGCCGTGCTCGACCGCTACCGCCACGGACTGCTCGTCGTGACCACCGGCGGCGTGATCGGCTACCGCAACCCGGCCGCCGCCACCATTCTCGACGCCCGCGACGGACTGGCCGTCGGCAGGCGCGGCCATCTGGAGACCACCGACAGCATCGCCGCGCCCACCCTGCGCGCCCTGATCGCCGCCGCCACCCGCCCCACCGGACCGCGCGCGGGCGGGCGCTGCCTGCTGCCGAGGGCCGGTGGGCGGGCGACCTATGCGGTGCTGGTGCTTCCCCTCGACGCCGCCGCCACGGCGGAGCCCACCCTCTCCGGGCCGGCCGACGATTTCGCCGCCATGGTCGTGGTGGTCGACCCCGACCGCGAGCACGGGGTCCGCGGCGAGACCTTGCGCCAGCTCTACGGGCTGACCGGCGCGGAGGCGCGGGTGGCGGCGGCCGCGCTGCGCGGTGCGGGGGTGCGGGCGATCGCGGAGGATCTGGCGGTGTCGGTGAACACCGCGCGCACCCATCTGCACCGGGTGTTCGACAAATCGGGTACACACCGGCAGGCCGAGCTGGTGCGGCTGCTCACGACCGTGTTGCTGGGAACCGGCCAGTTCGAGTAGTCAAGGCTGGGGCGCGTGCGTCCGGGCGGCGGCTTCGATGGCCTGTTCGTCGAGCAGGACAGCGGCGGCGGCCGGTCCGAGGGGCACGAAACTGTCCTGGGAGGTGACGCGGGCCAGCTCTCCCCGGTAGCCCGCGTCGGCGAGGGCGGCGCAGACGGCCTCGGAGACGCCGCCGCTGCGGCGGGTCTCGTCGGCGATCAGGACGCGCCCGGTGGCCTCGGCGTGCCGGAGGATGTCGTCCACCGGGAGGGGGGCCAGCCAGCGCAGGTCGAGGACGCGGGCGTGGATGCCGTCCTCGGCGAGCCGGGCGGCGGCACGCAGACTCATGGGCACGCCGTTGCCGAAGGTGATCACCGTCAGATCGGTGCCGTCGCCGTAGCAGCGGGCGCGGCCGATCCCGGCGTGCGGGGGATCGGCGGCAGGCGCGGCCCATGCCCCGTCGCCGGGGAACAGGTCGCGGGCGTGATAGAGCGCGATCGGCTCGACCAGCACGCACACCCGGCCGTCCACCCTGGCCGCGGACACACAGGTGCGCAGCAGGGCGGCCGCGTCGTCGGCGCGGGCGGGCACGGCCAGCACCAGGCCGGGAATGTCGCGCAGCGCGGCCAGGGAGTTGTCGTTGTGGAAGTGACCGCCGAAACCCTTCTGATAGGCCAGTCCGGCGATGCGCACCACCATCGGATTGCGGTAGCGGCCCCGCGAGAAGAACCCGAGCGTGGCGGCCTCGCCCCGGATCTGGTCGGCGGCATTGTGCAGATAGGCGAGGTACTGGATCTCCGGGATCGGCACGAACCCCGCCGGGCCCGCGCCGAGCGCGGTGCCGAGCACGCTCTGCTCGTCCAGCAGGGTGTCGAACACCCGGCGCGGGCCGAAACGGGCGCGTAGGCCCTTGGTCACGCCGTACACGCCGCCCTTGCGGCCGACGTCCTCCCCGAAGACCAACACGTCCTCGTCGCGCTCCAGCAGGTCGGCCAGCGTGGCGTTGATCGCCTGGGCGAGGGTGAGCGGCGGATCGTCGCGCGGCGCCTCGGACGCTTCGGCGCGGCGGCCGCGCAGGACGTCGGCGCGCACCGCCTCGGGGCGTGCCGGGGCGATGGGCGCCATGACGGCCGCCGCGGAGTCGAGTTTCGGTTCGGCGCACACGGATTCGGCGGTCCGGGCGACGCGGGCGGCGATCTCGTCGTAGCAGTCCAGCAGGTCGGCGGGGGTGGCGGTGTGGGTCTCGACGAGCAGCCGGGCGGTGCCGGGGAGCGGGTCACGGCGCAGGTCGGCGGCGATCTCGGCGGGGCGGCGGTAGGCGGACTCCAGGTCCGAGCTCGCGTGGCCGAGCAGACGGACGGTGCGCAGGTGCAGGAAGGCAGGCGAGCGGTGCGCGCGGACGTCGTCGACGGCGGCGGCGCACGCGGTCAGTGCCGCGCGCGGGTCGCAGCCGTCGGCGGCGAGATAGCGCAGGCCGGGGCGGGAGCCGTAGGCGTGCTCGATCCACCCGGGCGGGGTGGGGACGCTGATGCCGAGGCCGTTGTCCTCGCAGACGAACAGGACCGGCACGGGCACGCCCTGGTAGACGGTGTGCAGGGCGGCGTTGATCGCACCCGCGGCGGTGGAATGGTTGGCCGAGGCGTCGCCGAAGGTGCACAGCACGATCGCGTCGGCCGGCCAGGCGGGCGAGAGTCCGGCCCGGTGGGCGCGCTCGAGGGCGAAGGCCAGGCCGACGGCGCGCGGCAGGTGCGAGGCGATGGTCGAGGTCTGCGGGACGACGTGCGCGGCGGCGCTGCCGAACACCTTGTGCCGCCCGCCCGCGATGGGATCGAGCGCGGAGGCCACCACCCCGCGCAACACGTCACGGATCGGGTCGCCGACACCGGCGCGGCGGCAGCGATGCAGGAAGAACGCCCCGGAACGGTAGTGCAGCAGCGCCGGATCGTCCGGCCTGCTCGCGGCGGCCAGCGCCGCGTTGCCCTCGTGACCGGAGGAACCGATGCTGTAGAAGCCGCGCCGCGCCGCGCCGAGCCTGCGCGCGGTCAGATCCAGCTGCCTGCTCGCCACCTGTGCCTCGAACAGCGCGCGCAGCTCGCCCCGGGTGCGGCCGGGCGGCAGCGCCGCCGCGACCGCCGGTGGCTCCAGCGCCGCCACGGCGGAACGGAACTCCTGCTCCAGCACCGCCTCGGCGGTGTCGGCGCTGCTCATCGACTGCACCTCCCGGACCTGCGTGGTATCCGAGCGCACCGGCGCACCGCGCCGGCAGGGCGGTCAGCCCAGGGCGGAAGCGGCCGCCTTGTCCAGCAGCCAGGTGGTGGACTCGGTGCCGCGCGCCCCCGCGGCGGGGATGTCCACCGGGGCGGCGCCGTCGAGCGCGGCCCGCACCGCCTCGGCCTTGGCCGCACCGCCGACCACCAGCACGACGTGCCGCGACTTGCGCACCGCGGGCAGGGTCAGCGTCACCCGCACCGCGGGCGGCTTGGGCGAATCGGTCACCGCCACCACCAGGTCGTGCTCCTCGCGCACGGCGTCGGTGTCGGGGAACAGCGAATTCACGTGCCCCTCACCGCCCATGCCGAGCAGGTGCAGGTCGAACGCGCCGTATTCGGCGAGATGGGCGTGCACCGTCGCCGAGTACTCCGCCGCCGCCTCCACCGGATCGGGGTACTCGCCGTCGCTGGTGGCCACCGCGTGCACCCGGTGCGGGTCCACCGGCACATGGTCGAGCAGGGCCTGGCGGGCCTGGAGCTCGTTGCGCTCCGGGTCGCCCGCCGGCACGAAACGCTCGTCGCCCCAGAACACGTCCAGGGCCTGCCAGTCGATGTCGCCCGGTTCCCGGCGCACCCGCTCGAGCAGCGCGATGCCGGTGCCGCCGCCGGTCAGCACCACCGAGGCGTGGCCGCGCGCGGCCTGCGCCGCCGAGACCACCTCGACGAAGCGGTGCGCGGCGGCGTTCACCAGCGCCTCGGTGTCGGCGTGCACCTGCACGGTGTCGGCCGGGAATCCGGTCGCGACGCGACGTTCCTGGTCGGCGTAACGACCGGCGGGCGTCTCACTCATAGATCACCTTCTCCATTCCGGCGAGTGCCTCACGGTAGATCTCGTCGGCCTCCAGGCGGCGCAGGTCCTCGGCGAGGCAGTCGCGAGTCTCCCTGCGCGCCAGCGCGATCCGTTGGTCCGGGTCGCCGGTGCGGGTCAGGGTGGCGGTGCGGCCGGTCTGCGGGCGGCTGATGCCGATCGAGACGGTGGGACGGTGCAGACGCACCTCCAGCGGTCCGGTGCGCCGCCGGACCGGGCATTCCAGGCGGGCGGCCAGCCAGCCGGCGAGCATGTCGAGCGCGGGTTCCTCGCGCAGCCCGGAGACCGTCACCGACTCGACCTGCTCGTAGGGCGGCTCGTCCAGCGAGGCGGCCAGCAGCGCCCGCCAGTAGGTGATCCGGCTCCAGGCCAGATCGGTGTCGCCGGGCGCGTAGGTGGCATGCCTGCCGCGGATGGTGGCCTGCG
>NZ_JARWRU010000889.1 GCF_029867845.1 Nocardia farcinica
ACCCGCCGGGGCGCCCACTCACCTTTATAAACCCCCCCGCCCCCCCGCCGCCCCTGGCGGGGCCCCCTCCCCCACCACGACCCTCAATCTAAGGCCATGGCCAGCGGAAATCAAACTGATGCCACATGCCCGCAGTTAGCCCCCTTGCCGGGCAGGCGGTCCCGAGGCCCCACGTCCGGGCGGCCGGGCCCGCACCCGCTCAGCAGTCCTCGAAAAAGGCCTCGACGTAGGCGGCGGATTGGTAGAGATAGTCGTAGGCCCAGCGGGCGGGCGACAGCCGCGGGCGGGGGTCGGCGAAGAGCAGTTCGCCGTCCCAGCACTTGCCGATGATGTAGCGGGCACGGGAGATGTGCGGGGTGAAGGTGACGACGATGACGCGGTTCCAGCCACCCGCGCGGGCGTACTCGGCCAGCGCCCTGCCCTCGCCTCGGGTGGTCCTCGGGTCGGGGTCGAAGCAGACGACCTCGAAGCTGTAGCCGCCGTGGCAGATCCGGTTCATCCTGGCGCTGTACTCGTACGGATCGGAGAACAGCACGCGCGGGGCGTAGCCATCGCGGGACAGCCGCAGGGCCAATTGCTCGCGGCCGTCGTGCGCGCCGCCGAGGACGAGGATCGCGTCGGCGGGGGCGGGCGGATCGGTGCGCGGGCGCACGTAGACCGGCCACAGCGCGGCCACCGTGGCGACCACGAGCAGCCCGGCCGCACACGCGATCAGGACATGCCGGGTCCGCCGCCGCACCCGCCATCGGACTCCGCTCATCGCCGACGATGCTAGGCCGCCACGCCGCCGCGCACGCGCACGCCGCGAGCCCGCCCGCCATTGGGACCTTCGACAGTGCTGTCGGGGCCATTTCGCAGGCCGATCACCGATGGGTGTACGGCGGACCCGCCACCCCGTAGAGTGGCGAAGCGAGGCCTCGCCGGGGCTGCAGGCCCCGGTCACAGCCTTCCGGTGCGAGCGAGCGCCGCCGGTAGGGTCGCCGGGAGCGGTTCGCACGGATCGTGTCGATCAGCGCAAGTGCGCGCGTTCGAGAACGAGGGCGCGCGGGAGACGGGACAGGCAGCAGATGAGTTCGGTACTGGGAGTGTCGGTGGGGGCGAGCACCGTCCATCTGGCGCGCCCGCACACCGGGAACTCCGCAGCGAATCTCGATCCGAGCGCGTTCGACATCCAATCTATCCGAGTGGCGCCCACCATGCGCGCCGAGGAGCTGGCCGCCGAGGCTGTCGGCGTCGCGCTGGCCACCACGCCCGAGATCGCGGGCACCGCCATCACCTACCGCAACGAGCAGCAGGCGCACGCCCTGCGCGCGGCGATGGCCAGGCAGCAGCTCACCGACTACGAGCTGATCCCGGAGACCGTCGCGGCGGTCGAATTCGCCCAGGCCACCGGCGATGTGCGCGGCATCTCCTCGCTGGTGGTCTACGACCTCGGCAGTTCCGGGCTCACGGTGAGCATGGTCGACACCCAGACCAGGCAGGTCGGGCACACCGAGCGCACCAGCGAGATCAGCGGCGACTACCTGGACTCGCTGATCCGCGAACAGCAGATCGCCTCCGGCCGCATCGCCCACCCGCAGGACGAGGCCGGGCTGGCCGCGCTGGACGCGCTGTGCCGGGAGGCCAAGGAGCAGTTGTCGTCCAACACGGCGGTCGCGCTGCCGAGCAGGCAGGGCCTGGTGCTGCTCACCCAGGAGAACTTCGAGTCGCTGATCATGCTGGCGATCGAGACCTCGGCCCGCCGGGCGCGGGAGGTGATCGATCGCTCCGATCGGCCGGTGCACGGCGTGCTCGCCCTCGGCGGCAGCGCGCGGATCCCGTTGCTGCGCGGTGTGCTCGAGCGCTGGATGGGCGTGCCGGTCATCGTGCCCGAGAATCCCGACACGGTGACCGCGCGCGGTGCGGCGCTGCTGGCGCGTCCCATGC
>NZ_JARWRU010000890.1 GCF_029867845.1 Nocardia farcinica
GGGGCGGGCCTCAGGCGCGCGCGGGCAGGAGTTCGGCGACGAGGGCTTCCACGCGAGCCTTGATTTCGTCGCGGATCGGCCGGACGGATTCGACTCCCTTGCCTGCGGGGTCTTCGAGCACCCAGTCGCGGTAGCTGACGCCGGGGAAGGTCGGGCAGGTGTCCCCGCAGCCCATGGTGATCACGACGTCGGAGGTTTCCACGGCGTCGTAGGTGAGGATCTTCGGGGTCTGGTCGGAGATGTCGATGCCGAGTTCGGCCATTGCCGCGACCGCGGCCGGGTTGATCTGATCGGCGGGTGCGCTGCCGGCGGAGCGGACCTCGATGGCGTCGCCGGCGAGGTGGGACAGGAATCCGGCGGCCATCTGGGAGCGTCCGGCGTTGTGGACGCAGACGAACAACACGCTGGGCTTGGTGGTCATGTGCGGGTGGGCCTTTCAGTGGGCGGGGAGGTCGAGTTCGGCGAGCAGGAGACGGACGCGGGTTTCGATCTCGTCGCGAATGGGCCGGATGGCGGCGAGGTCGAGGTCGGCGGGGTCGTCGATGTCCCATTCCTCATACCGGCGCCCCGGGTAGAGCGGGCAGGCATCACCGCAGCCCATCGTGATGACGACGTCGGCGGCCTGGATGATCTCCTCGGTCCACGGTTTGGGGAACTCGCCGGTGATGTCGATGCCGACCTCGGCCATCGCGGCGATCACGGCGGGATTGATCTCGTCGCCGGGTTCGCTGCCGCCGGACCACGCCACCGCGCGGTCCCCGGCAAGGTGGGTGAAGAACCCGAGGGCCATCTGGGAGCGTCCGGCGTTGTGGGTGCACAGGAACAACACCGTGGGTGTGCCGGTGTGGGCTTTGCCCTCGACGCGGGCCAGGGCGTGCAGGCGTTGGCGGGCGAAGCGTTCGGCCAGCAGCGGCAGGTAGTTGACCACGGTCGCGCGTCCGGCGAACTGGTCGTAGGAGGAGTGCAGGAACCGCTCGATGGTCTCGACGCCGAAGGTTCCGTTGAACTCACGTTGCAAGTGGGTGGCCGCGGTTTTCAGCGCGAGTTGCTGGTCGATGGTCAGGTCGTGGCGGGTGTGGGAGGGGCTGTCGGTCATGGGTGTGTCCGTTGCTCGATGGGGGTGGTGAGTTCGGTGAGCAGGTTGTTGACGCGGGTGGTGATGTCGTCGCGGACCAGGCGCATGCGTTCGATGCCGTCGATGCCGCGTTCGGAGGGTTCGTCGGTGTCCCAGTTGAGGATCCGCACCCCGTCGACCGGGCCGATGTGGGCTTCGCGGCCGAGGGTGACGACCAGGTCGACCGAGGCCAGCAGGGCCGGGTCGATCGGTTTCGGGGTCTCGCCGCTGATGTCGATACCGACTTCGAGCAGCGATTCGGCCGACAGGGCGTTGATCGCGGTGCCGGGTTTCGTTCCGGCGGAATGGACCTGCACGAGGTCACCGGCGGCGGCGCGCATCAGCCCGGCCGCCATCTGGGATTTGCCGCCGTTCTTCACGCACACGAACAGCACCGACGGGGTCGTGCTCATCGCGGCGCCATCTCCCCGGTGCCCGACGACGCCGCCGGGGAGATGGTGGCGGGGAAGCGTTTGCGCAGCGCGAGCGAGACGTAGACCAGTCCGACCAGGACGGGGACCTCGATGAGCGGGCCGACGACCCCGGCGAGGGCCTGGCCGGAGGTGGCGCCGTAGGTGGCGATGGCGACGGCGATGGCGAGCTCGAAGTTGTTGCCCGCGGCGGTGAACGCCAGGGTGGTGGTGCGCTCGTAGCCCAGACCCAGGACCGCGCCGAGGGCGTAGCCGCCGCCCCACATGATGGCGAAGTAGGCCAACAGGGGGATCGCGATCCGCACGACATCGAGAGGATGGGAGGTGATCTGGTCGCCTTGCAGGGCGAACAGGATCACGATGGTGAACAGCAGCCCGTACAGGGCCCAGGGCCCGATCTTGGGCAGGAAGGCCGATTCGTACCAGGTACGGCCCTTGGCGCGTTCACCGAAGCGGCGGGTGAGGTACCCGGCCAGCAGCGGGATGCCGAGGAAGATCAGCACCGATTTCGCGATCTGCCACGGCGAGGTGTCGATCGTGGTTTGTTCCAGGCCGAGCCAGCCGGGCAGGACCGAGAGGTAGAACCAGCCGAGTCCGGCGAACATGATCACCTGGAAAACCGAGTTCAGCGCGACCAGCACGGCGGCGGCTTCGCGGTCGCCGCAGGCGAGGTCGTTCCAGATGATGACCATGGCGATGCAGCGGGCAAGGCCGACGATGATCAGCCCGGTGCGGTACTCGGGCAGGTCCGGCAGCAGCAGCCAGGCCAGGGCGAACATCAGAGCCGGGCCGAGGATCCAGTTCAGCAGCAGGGAGCTGAGCAGGAGTTTGCGGTCGCCGGTGACGGTGTCGAGGCGGTCGTAGCGGACCTTGGCCAGCACCGGGTACATCATGATCAGCAGCCCGATCGCGATCGGCAGGCTGATGCCGTCGATCTCCACCGCCGACAGCCCGTCGCCCAGGCCGGGGATCATGCGTCCGAGCAGCAGGCCGGCGGCCATGGCCACGCCGATCCAGACGGGCAGGAACCGGTCGAGGGTGGAC
>NZ_JARWRU010000891.1 GCF_029867845.1 Nocardia farcinica
GGGGGGGGGGGGGGGGGCGCCCCGCCCCCCCCCCCGCCCCCCCCCGGGGGGGGGGGGGGTTGTGGGGGGGGGTGTGCGCCCCCCGGGCCCCCCACGGCACCACCGTGCTTCTCACCACGCAATACCTCGAGGAGGCCGACATGCTGGCCGACCGGATCGTGGTCATCGACCACGGCCGGGTCATCGCCCGCGGGTCGGCCGAGGAACTGAAGGCGTCCATCGGCGGCGACCGGCTCACCGTCACTCTCGCCGCCGGGCAGGACCCGAAGCCTGCGCTGCGGGTGCTCGAGGAGGTCGGCCTCGGCGAGCCCCGGCTGGAGCCGGACGGCCAGGAGGTGCTGTCGGTGGTCGTCGGCGAGGGCACCCGCACCATGGTCGAAGCGCTGCGCAGGCTCGACGACGCGGGCGTCTGCGTGCTCGACGCGGGTGTGCACCGGCCGAGCCTCGACGATGTGTTCCTGTCCCTCACGGGCAGCCCCGCCACCGGCGACGCCGAACCGGAAACCGACGACGTCCGCGAGGAGATCCTGTCGTGACCACAGCCACCGAACTCGCGCCGGAAGCCGGCGCGGCCCCGACGCCCGCGAAACATCGCGCCACACAGGAGTATTCGCCGCGCATGCGGTTCGTGCGGGACAGCGCCATCGTGGCGCACCGCAACCTGCTGACCATCCTGCGGGTGCCGACGCTGCTGGTGACCGCCACCATCCAGCCGCTGATGTTCGTGTTCCTGTTCGCCTACATCTTCGGCGCCTCTCTCGGTGGCAGCCAGTACCGCGAGTTTCTGCTCGCGGGCATCTTCACCCAGACCGTCGCCTTCAGCGCCGCCTTCACCACCGTCGGCCTGGCGGGCGACCTGCAGAAGGGCATCATCGACCGGATGCGCGCGCTGCCCATGTCGCGGCTGGCGGTGCTCATGGGCCGCACCCTGTCGGACCTGGTGGTCAGCGTGCTCAGCCTGGCGGTCATGGTGGGCTGCGGCTACATCGTGGGCTGGCGGATCAACGGTTCGATCGCCGACGCGGCGCTGGCGTTCGGCATCATCCTGCTGTTCGCCTTCGCCATGTCCTGGGTCGGCGCGCTGACCGGGCTGCTGTCGTCGAACGTGGAGGTCGCCCAGAGCGCCGGGCTGATCTGGCTGTTCCCGCTGACCTTCATCTCCTCGGCGTTCATCTCCGCCGCTACCCTGCCGGGGCCGCTGCGGGTGATCGCGGAGTGGAACCCGATCACCGCGGTCGCGGCCTCGGGCCGCAAACTGTTCGACAACGGCGCGCCGCCGTTCTTCCCGCAGCCCACCGGCTGGCCCGCCGAGCACTGCGTGGAGTACGCGGTGTTCTGCTCGCTGGCCATCCTGGCGGTGGCCATGCCGCTGGCCCTGCTGTGCTACCGCAAGGTCGCCAGCCGGTAGGTGCCGGTCACCGGACCCAGGTCGCGCCCGCCGGGGCGGACCCGGGTGCCGGACAACACGAAGGCCGGCCGTGCGGGGGGGACCGCGGGCGTTAAGTTGGCGGGTGGGGGGGGAGCCGCCGGGGCGGGGGGTGAGGCGGGCCACGGGGGGCGTGAGCACCAA
>NZ_JARWRU010000892.1 GCF_029867845.1 Nocardia farcinica
GTATTTGTATGTATATGCAACTTCTTGCTGCCGGAGATAAGCATGCATGTACATGTAAACTCGCGTCAAGCCCGTTCTCGGACGGACGTTCCACCGCCCGTCGTTCCCAGAAGGAGTGCCGTGCCGAAGACCAGCGCCGTGACCTCGACCGAGGACGTCGAACTGTGGAACCGCCTGCTGCGCCTGCACTCCCGGGTCGAGAGCGCCCTCGCCACCACCATGCAGCGCCGCCACGGCCTGGGCCTGTCGGAATACCGCGCGCTCGAACTGCTGCACGCCGCCGCCAGGCGGGAGTTGCGCATGCAGGAACTCGCCGACGGCCTCGGCCTGAACCAGAGTTCGGTGACCCGCCTGGTGGGCAGGCTCGACGCGGCGGGCTACACGGTCCGCGACCTGTGCCCGGACGACAAGCGCGGTGTCTACACCGTGCTCACCGAGGACGGTCTCGCCCGCTACCGCGAGGCCCGCGCGACCTACGCCACGACCCTGGCGGCGGCCCTGGCGGAGACCGCCGAGGACGACAAGGACATCGGCGCACTGCTCACCGCCCTGCGCGGCGCGCGCGGGCACTGACGCCGCCGCGAATCCGGCTTTCCCCACCGCGATCCGGTGGTTTTCCGCAGTCCGCCCGGACCGGCCGTGTCCCTACCGTTTCTCCGTGAGACACATCTTCCGAATACTGCTCGCCCTTGCGCTGGTCGCTTTCGTGCTCGTGACAGGCGCGATCGTCGCGCTCGAGACCCGCCGCGCCCAGATCATCGGCTTCGTCGTCGAGAACGCCGTCCGGGACGGGGTGACCGCCGTGGTGCTGCGCGTGTCCGACGGCGACGGCGAGCGCACGTGGTCCGCGGGCACGATCGAGGCGGGTTCGCCGTCGCCCGTGCCCGAGGACGCCCGGTTCCGCATCGGCAGCGTGACGAAGACATTCGTCGCCACCGTGGTCCTGCAACTGGTGGACGAGGGACGGATCGCGCTGGACGCGCCGGTGATCGACTACCTGCCGACCGCGCAGGACAGCACGGTGACCGTGCGTCAGTTGCTCGATCACACCAGCGGACTGTTCGACTACATGAAGCTTCCCGGCATGTCGACGAACCGCTGGCGAGGCGAGGACCGGTTCGACTCCTTCACTCCCGAAGACCTGATGGCGGCCGCCGGCTCCGGCGCGCCCTACTTCGCCCCCGGCACGGACTTCCGGTATTGGAACACCAATTACATCCTGCTCGGCATGCTGATCGAAGCGGTGACCGCGGACCGCTACGGCGACCAGATCGCGGCCAGGATCCTCACCCCGCTCGGCCTGGACGACACCACGGTGCCCGGCCACGATCCGGCCGTGCCCGCCCCCGCACTGCGCGCGAGCCGCGAGCTGGACGGCAGGCGCACCGACGTGACGGAGATGAACCCGTCGCTGGACTGGGCCGCCGGGGAGATGATCTCGACCACCGCCGATCTGGCCGACTTCCTCGACGCGCTGCTGTCCGGCGAACTGCTGAGCCCGGCGGCCCTGGCGGAGATGCCCACCACGATCCCGATGGGGATGGGCTTCCACTACGGCCTCGGCATCCAGCGATTCGACCTGCCGTGCGGCGGACAGCTGTGGGGGCACGGCGGTGAGCTGCTCGGCTACCTGACCTACGCCTACCGCTCGCCGTCCGGGCGCTCGATGACGATGGCCGTCGTCTCCGCAGAATCCGATGATTTCCTGACCTTCGCCGCCGCCGCGACCGCGGTGTTCTGCCGGGCCTGAGCGCATTGGCCCCGGGTGCGGAAAACCGCACCCGCGGTGCGCCGACTCCTGCGGAAAACCCCAGCGACCTGGGCATTTCGCGTCGATAGCGTCGAGGACATGAGCGTGACAGACCAGACCGTGACAGCCCAGGACGTGACAGCCCCGCACTCGGCGGGTGCGGATCTCGCGATGCCGGAGGGCGCCGGGGAACTCACCGGCGTGGCGGCGTGGGTCGTCGAGATGATGGAGACCATGGGCGCCCCCGGCGCGGGAATCGCCGTCGCCGCGGAGAACCTCTTCCCGCCGATCCCGAGCGAAGTGATCCTGCCCCTGGCCGGTTTCACCGCCGCGCGCGGCGACATGTCACTCGCGGCGGCGCTGGTGTGGACCACCGCGGGCTCCATGGTCGGCGCACTGCTGCTCTACCTGCTCGGCCGGGGATTCGGCCGGGAGCGGATGCACGCGATCGTGGCGCGGCTGCCGCTGGTCCAGGTCGGCGATCTGGAACGAAGTGAGGCCTGGTTCGCCCGGTACGGGGCGAAGGCGGTGCTGTTCGGACGCATGATCCCGCTCGTCAGGAGCCTGGTGTCGGTGCCTGCGGGAGTCGAGGCCATGCCGGTCGGCCGGTTCCTAGCGCTCACCGCCGTCGGCAGCGCCACCTGGAATACGGTGTTCGTGCTCGCCGGATACGGTCTGGGCGAGCAGTGGACCGTCGTGGAGTCCTATGCCTCGGTGCTGCAGAAACTCGTCCTCGCGACGGCGACCGTCGCCGTGACGGTGTTCGTCGTGCGCCGGGTGCGCGACATCCGAACCCGTCGCCGCGACGCCCGCGCGCACCGGCCCGCGCCGGTCGATAGCCTCGAACGGTGACTCCGATCCGCCACGCGCAGGCCGCTGTGCGGGCGGGCCGCGCGGTCGTGGGCACGGTGGCGGGCGCGGGCAGCGCCGTCACCGGTGTCGTGCACCTGTGCCGCGGTTCGGGTGGGGGGGTGATGCGCGGGGGGGGCGCCGACTGAAAGCGACTGGTGCGCTGGTTCGGCGCCGACGCCGTGCGTGATCTGCCCGACCGTGATCCGGCGGGCTACCTGATGCGCCGGGCCGCCTACGGACCGGTCGTCGGCGCGGTCGTCGCCGGGGTGCTCGCCGCCGCGCTCGGTTACGCGAGCTGGGCCCTGTTGCTCGTGCTCACCGCCCGCGTCCCGGTCCTGGACGCGACCGTCGCGCTGATCGTCGCCGCGATCGCGACCTATCCGGCGGTGCGGACGGCGGTGTTGTCGGGGCGGTGGGACATCGCGCTCGCACTGCGTCTGCTCGGTGACGACGACACCGCGTCCAGGGTGCGGGAACTCGAACGCACCCGCGCGGAGGTGATCCGCGCGATCGACGACGAACGCCGCCGCATCGAACGCGCCCTGCACGACGGCATCCAGCAGCGCGCCGTGGTGATCGCGTTGGAACTCGGACGGGTTCGACGCCGGGCCGCGATCGGCGACCACGCCCTCGTCACCGATCTCGACCGGGCGCTGTCGCAGACGCAGGCACTGCTGACCGAACTCAGGGAGGTCGCCTGGCGCGTCTACCCCGCGTCGCTGGACGAGCACGGGCTCGCCGCCGCCCTGCGCGAACTGTCGTCCCACACCGCGCTGCCGGTGCGGCTCGACCTGCGACTCGGCGCGGAACCGCGACGCGACGTGGCGGCCGCGGTGTACTTCGTCGCGGCCGAGGCGGTCACCAACGCCGCGAAACATTCCGGCGCGAGCGGCGTCGACGTGACGGTGACGGGCCCGCGGGACGACGCGATCACCGTGACCGTGAGCGACGACGGCGTGGGTGGCGCCGACCCGAGCGGTTCGGGACTGACCGGGCTGCGGCGGCGGGTCGCCGCCCTGGACGGCGCCCTCACCGTGCACAGTCCCGACGGCGGGCCGACAGTTGTGGAAGCGAGGATTCCGTGCGTGTGGTGATCGGTGAGGACTCGACGTTGTTGCGCAAGGGGCTGGCACGGCTGCTCGCCGACGAGGGCCACCGCATCCTCGCCTCCGTCGGCAGCGCCGTCGAGGTCGAGCACGCCGTGGCGCGGGAGGTGCCCGACCTGGTGCTGATCGACGTCCGCATGCCACCGACCTTCACCACCGAGGGCATCGACGCGGCGCTGCGCCTGAAGTCGCGCCACCCCGAGGCCGGTGTCGTGGTGCTCTCCCAGTACGTCGAGCACCGCCACGCGCTCGAACTGCTCACCGGCGGCGTCGGCGGGGTCGGCTATCTGCTGAAAGACCGTGTCGCCCATATCGATTCGTTCCTGGCCGATCTCGCGCGGGTCGCCTCGGGCGGCACCGCCTTCGATCCCGAGGTGGTGCGCCGTTCCTTCACCCGTGGCCGGCGCGACGATCCGCTGGCGAGCCTGACCGACCGGGAGCGCGAGGTTCTCGAGATGATCGCCCAGGGATCGACCAACGCGGGCGTCGCCGACCGGCTGTCGATGTCGGTCTCCGCGGTGGAAAAGCACGCGAACTCGATCTTTCTCAAACTCGGGCTCGGGCGCGACACCGACCACAGCAGGCGCGTGCGCGCGGTGCTGTACTACCTGGACAACACCCGGTAGGCCGCGCGCCGGTCAGGAACGATTCGGACGCTCGGCCGGGTCGACGCCGACGCGGCGACAGCGGGCCGGGTCGACCGCCAGCGGGTCGAGCGGCAGCGGATCCAGGCTCGCGGCCGCGGCGAGCACGCGGTCGACCCGATCGCGGACGGGATCGGCGTGGGCCACGACGTAGCGGGCGGGCCCGCGACCGGCGCGGGCGCCGCGGCGAGCGGACAGCACCGCCAGCGGACGGCCGCCCACGGTGATCTCGCAGGCCGCGCCCGCGGCGATCCGCCGGGCGAGGGCA
>NZ_JARWRU010000893.1 GCF_029867845.1 Nocardia farcinica
TCCCCCCCCCCCGCCCCCCGGCCCCGGGGGGCCCCCGCACACCGGCGTGGCCGACGGCCTCCAGCAGTCCGAGAGCAGGCAGCCAGCTTTCGCTGGCCGCCTGCTCTCGTGCTGTATCGACGCATCTTTCTTGCGATAGGGGCTAGGTATGGGACGGTTGTTCGGCACCGACGGTGTGCGCGGGCTGGCCAACGAATCGTTGAGTCCGGAACTGGCGTTGCGGGTCGCCGGCGCGGCGGCGCAGGCGCTCGGCCGCGGCAGGACGCGCCCGCTGGCGCTGGTCGGCCGTGATCCGCGCGCATCGGGGGAGATGCTGGAGGCCGCCGTCACCGCCGGGCTCACCGCGGCGGGCATGAACGTGCTGTCGGTCGGCGTGCTGCCGACCCCCGCCGTCGCCTACCTGACCGGCCTGTACGACGCCTGTCTCGGCGTGATGATCTCCGCCTCGCACAACCCGATGCCCGACAACGGCATCAAGATCTTCGCCGCGGGCGGGCACAAGCTCGACGACGCCGTCGAGGACCGCATCGAGGCGCTGGTCGCCGCCGATGAGCCGTTCCGCCCGACCGGGGCCGGGATCGGCCGGGTGCTCAACGCCTCCGGCGCCCGCGACCACGGGGTGATCATTCCCGACCAGTACAGCGTCGAAGGCACCCACGAGCGCTACGTCGAGCACCTCGTCGAGGCCACCGGGCAGGATCTGAGCGGGCTGACCGTGGTGGTCGACTGCGCCAACGGCGCGGCCGCCGAGGTCGGGCCCGCCGCCTACCGGGAGGCAGGCGCCACCGTCATCGCCATCAACGCCGAGCCCGACGGCCTGAACATCAACGAGGGCTGCGGCTCCACTCACCTGGACCAGGTTCGCCGCGCGGTGGTCGAGCACGGCGCCGATCTCGGCCTCGCGCACGACGGCGACGCCGACCGCTGCCTCGCGGTCGCCGCCGACGGCTCGGTGGTCGACGGCGACGCCATCATGGCCGTGCTGGCCATCGCCATGAAGGAAGCCGGGCAACTGGCCGAGAACACCCTGGTCGCCACCGTGATGAGCAACCTCGGCCTGCACATCGCCATGCGCGAGGCCGGAATCACGCTGCGCACCACCGCCGTCGGCGACCGCTATGTGCTCGAGGACCTGCGGGCGGGCGGCTACTCGCTCGGTGGCGAGCAGTCCGGGCACGTCGTGCTGCCGCAGTACGGCACCACCGGAGACGGTGTGCTGACCGGCCTGAAACTGATGGCGCGGATGGCACGGACCGGGCGTTCCCTGGCCGATCTGGCGAGCGTGCTCACCACCGTGCCGCAGGTGCTGGTCAACGTTCCGGTCAGCGACAAGGCGGCCGTGGCCGCGGCGCGTGAGGTGCGCGAGGCGGTGCTCGAAGCCGAGCGCGAACTCGGTGATTCGGGTCGAATCCTGTTGCGCCCCAGTGGAACCGAGCAGCTGGTGCGAGTCATGGTCGAGGCCACCGATCAACGGCGGGCCGAACAGCTGGCCGACGATCTGGCCAAGGTGGTCGCCTCCGTGTGAGGTTTCGCCCGTGCCTGACCCGGGCCGTTGTCCACAGCCGCCGGGTTGTCCACAGGCTCGGCGTCCGCCCAGGTCGGCGCGGTGGGCGTCGGTGCGCCCCGGTGCATGCTGCCAGGCATGAAACCGGGATTGGCGCAGGTGCGCGATACACAGTTCGGCGTGTTCACCGGCTGGCAGGTGCTGTGCGAGTACAGCAGGGCCGAGATGCGCGAGCACATCGACCGCGGCCAGTGGGTGCGGGTGTTCCGCGGCGTCTACCGCGAGGCGGCGACCGAGCCCACGGCCCGGCTGCGGGTGGAGGCCGCCCGCCTGAGCCTCGGCGAACCCGGGCTGGTGGCCGCCTACGGCACCGCCGCGCGACTGCACGGACTTCCCGTGCCCGACGATCCGGTCACCCACGTGCTCGGCGCCCGCCCGACGCGCTCGCCCCGGCTGATCGTGCACTCCGACCTCTTCGACGAGCGCGAGGTCGAGATCGTCACCGGGACAGCAGCGACCGGGCTGGTGCGCACGGCCGTCGACACGGCGCGCACGCTCGGCCGGGCGGACGCGCTCGCGGTGGTGGAAGCCGTGCTGGCGCGGGATATCTCGCCCGCAGCGCTGTTCGTCGAGCTGGAGGCGCAGCGCGGCAGGCGCGGGCGGGCGCAGGCCGACGAACTGGTGGAACTCGCGATCGCCCGGGCCGGTTCCGTTTTCACCGGGGATGATCACGCGGTGGCCGCCGAGCCGGTCCCGATCCGCGCGCGGGTGGCGGCGAAGGTGCCCGCCTGCGCGGGCCTTCGACCCGAGGGGGCGGCGGGGCGCGGGCGGCTCACCCTCCGGCACGACCGGGGGCCAGCGCGGTGTGCCCTCGATCCGGCCGCGCGGAGCAGGGCGGTCGCGGCGGCCGGGAGGGCGCGGTGACCCGCCGCCCCGCGATCCGCTGCGTTCGCTCAGTCCTCGTGCAATCGCCCGTCGCGCAGATGCCAGCGGCGGGTGGCGCGGACCGAGTCGAGCATCCTGCGGTCGTGGGTCACCAGCAGCAGAGTGCCGGTGAAGGATTCGACGGCCTGCTCGAGTTGCTCGATGGCGGGCAGGTCGAGATGGTTGGTCGGCTCGTCGAGGACGAGCAGGTTCGTCTGCCTGGCCTGCAACAGGGCCAGCGCGGCACGGGTGCGTTCACCCGGCGAGAGGGTGTCACACGGTCGGAGCACGTGCGGGCCGCGCAGGCCGAACTTGGCCAGCAGGGTGCGCACCTCGGCGTCCGGCCAGTCGGGAATCTGCGCGGCGAAGGTCTCGGCCAGGTGCCCGGACCCGCGGAAAAGCGCGCGCGCCTGATCGACCTCGCCGATCCGCACCCCCGAACCGACAGTGGCGCTGCCGCTGTCGGGGGTGATCCGGCCGAGCAGCAGCCCGAGCAGGGTGGACTTGCCCGCGCCGTTCGCACCGGTCAGCACGATCCGGTCGGCCCAGTCGACGCGGGTGCTCACCGGGCCGAGCCGGAACTCGCCCCTGGCGACGACAGCCCCGCTCAACGTGCTCACCACCGTCCCGCTGCGCGGCGCGGAGGCGATCTGCATCCGCAGCTCCCACTCCTTGCGTGGCTCCTCCACGACCTCGAGCCGTTCGATCCTGCGCTGGGTCTGGCGCGCCTTGGCGGCCTGCTTCTCGGTCGCCTCGGCCCGCGTCTTCCTGCCCGCCTTGTCCGAGTCGTTCTTCGCCTTGCGCCGCGCGTTGCGGACGCCGTGCTCGAGCCAGTTGCGCTGCATCTGCGCCCTGGCCTCCAGGCCCGCCTTGGTGTCGGCGAACTCCTCGTAGGCCTGCCTGGCGTGCCTGCGCGCGATCTCACGCTCGGCCAGGTAGGCCTCGTAGCCGCCGTCGTAGAAACCGACCTGGTGCTGAGCCAGGTCCAGCTCCACTATGCGATTCACCGTGCGGGCCAGGAACTCCCGGTCGTGACTGGTCACCATCAGCGGCACCCGCACGCCGGTCACGAACTCCTCGAGGCGCGCCAGGCCGTCGAGGTCGAGATCGTTGGTCGGCTCGTCGAGCAGCAGGATGTCGTAGCGCGACAACAGCACCGAGGCCAGGCCGGCGCGGGCGGCCTGGCCGCCGGAGAGCGCGGTCATCGGCGTGGCGAGGCCCCGCGGCAGCGAATCGGTCAGCCCGAGCTGGGCGGCCACCTCCTCGGCGCGGGCGTCGAGATCGGCGCCGCCGAGGGCGAGCCAGCGCTCCAGCGCGGGCGAGTAGTCGTCGGCCCCGCCCTCGGCGAGGCGTTCGGCCGCCGCGTCCATCGCCCGCTGCGCGGCACTCACCCCGGTGCGCCTGCCGAGGAAGTCCAGCACCGACTCGCCCTCGATCCGTTCGGGTTCCTGGGCGAGGTAGCCGATGGTCGCGTCCGGCGGGCTGGTCGTCATGGCGCCGGTGGCGGGCGCGCGCTCGGCGAGCATCCGCAGCAGCGTCGACTTGCCCGCGCCGTTCACCCCGACCAGGCCGATCACATCCCCCGGAGCCAGGGTCAGGTCGAGGTCCTCGAACAGGATCCGTTCACCGTGGCCTGCGGTCAGTCCGCGCGCGTGCAGAGTGGTGCTCACCTCGACAAGTCTGCCGTGCCCCGCCCGCTCGCCCCGCCCCGGTGTGCGCCGGCGGCGGGAAACGCCCGCGACCGCCGCACCCCAGAGCTCCCCCGGCGGAAATCAGGGTCGATATGGGGTGATCGACCGATGCGCGGCCCGGCGGCCGCGACGACAGTGGAGGGCGGAAAGATTCCGAGGGAAGGACCTTGCGATGACCGCACCCACCCGTCGTCTCACCCGCTCCGACGATCGCTGGATCGCGGGCGTCTGCGGCGGCATCGCCGAATATTTCGGCTGGAACCCGAACATCGTCCGGCTGGCGTTCGTGCTGTCCTGTCTGCTGCCGGGCCCGCAGTTCCTGCTGTATCTGGCGCTCTGGCTGCTGATTCCGCGGCGCTGAGCACCGGCACGGCCCCGCGGCCCGCCGCCGTCGGGCCCGGGCTGACGCGCGGGCGCGGAGATGACAGGATGGAGGGATCATCAAGCGCCCGCGCAGACGGCGCTGCTTCGCAGGGGTCGGCGTTCGAGGAGGAGCCATGGTCACGTCCGGCGAATTCGGGGGTCTGGAACTGCCCGCCATCGACACCTCCACGGCCCTCGACGATCTCGGCGCCGTCGAGCTCACCCATCCCACCCAGGACATCGACGGCGACGGCCTGCTCGACACCGAGACCACGCACGGCCTCGAGGCCATGCAGGTCTGGACCGACTTCGACGGCGACGGCCTCGCCGACCACGTCACCGTGGTCGAGAACGACGGCGACCACGCCTCCTGGGAGTTCCACCGCCACCCCGACGGCACCTCCGAATGGGTGCGCACCGACCAGGGCACGCTCGGCGGATAGCCTCCCGCCGTCCCCGTCGCCCATCGTCGCGCGCATCACCGGAACCGGACCCCGCTCCGCTGCGTCCAAGGAAGTAGTCGAAGGTAGAGGGACGGTCGTCCGCGTGCGGAGACGGCCGCGGGCAGCACGGAGCGAGAAAGGGGCGCGCGGTCGATGAGCACCAATCAGTATCTCGGCGTGACCACCGGTGAGCTGGGGCGCTTGGGCAGCGAGCTCCGGGCGTCGGGGGAAGAGGTCGGCGGTCAGGCGGGCAAGATCGCGGAAGGCATCTTCGGCCCGGCGAAGGCCGGTCACAAGTATTCCGCCGAGGGCACGAAGATCCAGGAGGGGTTGAGCGCTCTACGGCAGCGCATCACCGACTGGTCGGGCGCCACCGGCGCCACTGCCGATGTGATCGGCGCGTCCGTCGTCGCCTATCAGAAGACCGACGATCAGAACAGCTCCGACATGGACAACCAGTGAGCGCGGGGGGCGTAGGGTGACCGAATCGACTTCCACCGCGGCCCAGACCGTGCCGCAACTGCTTTCCGAAGGCTCCAAGGCGCTGTTGTATTTCGAGGTGTTCGAGCCGCTGTACCAGAGAGCATTCGACAACGCCCTCGAGGGGCAGGATCTGTACACGGCACTGCACGGGCGATTCTACGAGCAGAACGGGCTGGACGAGTCCGGGCTGGCCGAGGCCCATGAGGTCGTCGCGGCAGCGGCGACAGTGATGAGCGATCAGCAGGCGAAACAGACCACGGTGTCACAGGCCATCGCCGAGGCGTGGCAGGGCGAAGCGGCGACCACCGCGCTCGGCATGATCGGTCAGCAGGTGGAGATGGCCTCCGCCGACGCCGAAGCCGCGAAGAAGATCGCCGCGGCACTCGAGCCGGCGCCCGCCGCGCTGCGGGCGGCGGTGCGGGCCAAGGCCGAGATCGTTCCCCAGTTCATCGACGGCGGCGAGCCCAAGGTCGCGGGCAAGAACGAGCAGGACGTCGAGGCGATCGTCGCCGGGGCCGAAGGCATCGGCATGTCGAACGTGTGGGACGGCGATTCGCTGGTGCGCAAACTGATGGACATCTTCCCCGAGTTGAATTTCGCCGCGCTGGCGACGCTGAACGCCTACGGCGGAGTGATCTTCAAGGGATCGCCGTGCGAGCGATTGATCAGGAGCACGTGCCGGAGCTGGCTGGACGAGGTCTTCAAGACCGACTACGCGAACAAGCTGTCGTCGTTCCGAGATGCCTGCACGACCGCCGACACCGGAGTTCTCGACACCTACAAGAAGATCACGGACGCGATGTCGACGCTGGGGCATGCCACCTACCCGCGCCCGGCGGGAGCGCCGACCGATTCGCCCGGCGACAACAACGATCCGGGGAGCACCCCGTCGGGCAGCACTCCCTCGGGCAGCACTCCCTCGGGCAGCACCCCTTCGGGCAATACGCCGTCCGGGACGGACACCACCCCGTCGTCCACCGACACCGATGACGACAACTCCACGACTCCGGCGGGAACGTCGAATCCGCTGAGCGGCCTCACGAATCTGAGCCAGATCGCCGGTCAGCTGAGCCCGCTGCTCACCTCGCTGACCGAGAACGTGCAGTCCGCGCTGACCTCCTTGAGCACCACGGTCGACGAAGAGATCGACAAGGCGCTGGAGAATCTGAAGAACCTCACCGCCGCCGAGGCCGATCCCGCCGGAGGGGAGGGGGAGGACGCCGGGGGAGAGGGGGAGGACGAGGACGGCGACGGTGTGCCGGACGAGGAGGCCGCGCCGCTGGCCGAGTTCGACCTCGCGGGCAAGGAGGTCACCTTCGAGCAGGACGAGAACGGTGTGAAGATGATCGTCACCGACGCCGAGGGCAAGGCCACCGAATACCGCATGACCATCGACGAGAACGGGGTGCCGGTCGTCTCGGCCGTCGAGTCGGAACCGGGTGCGGATGAGACTTCGGAGCCGGGCACACCGGCGACCGAGGAACAACCGGCGGGCTCGTCCTCGGTGCCGTCCGCGCCGTCGCCGGGCAAGCGGGAAGAAGACGGCGAGTACACCCCCGAGCCGATCCCGGCGCCCGAGTTCGTCGAAGACGAGGCCGAGGTCCCGGCCGAGCAGGAAGAGCCGGCGCCTGCCGCCCCGGTGGCCGAGGAGCCGCCGGTCGGCGACACCGGCGCGCTGCTCGCCGAGGCGGGACCGCTGTGACAGACGGCGGGTAGCAGCCGCCGGCGTTGAAGGAGGACGACGATCGTGGATTACCGCGCCGAGATGGAAGACATCATCGAACGGTGCAGACGTCGGTCGGCCGAGATCGTGGACGACCTCACGGAGGCCAACCAGCGGGTTGCCCTGGCCGACGCCGCGCTGGCCGATCGCACGAGGGCCGCCGCCCAGGAATTCTGGGAGGAACACGGCGAGGAGATCCTCGCCGCGCAGGCCGAGGCCGAGGAGCGCGAGCGCCGGGAGGCCGAGGAACGGGCCGAACAGGAACGGCAGGCCGCCGAACTCGCCGCCTATCGCGAGGCGATGGCGCGCTCGGCCTCGGCTCGCCGCTCCGGTGACGTGGTTGTGCCCATCGACGACGAGGACCCGGAGGCCGAGTACTACCGGCGGGAGAGCTGGCTCGTCTGAGTCCACCGGTCCCGCCCCTGCGCGAGGCCTGTCTCAGCGGCCGGTCAGCGTCTCTCAGCGGCCGGTCAGCGTCCGCAGCGTGCCGAGGGAGAGGGCGGGCTTGGCGGGCGGCTCCTCCACGGGGGCGTGCGGGTCGACGAGCGTGGTGCGGGAGATCTCCGCATCGGGGTCGGTGAAGGGGGCGTACTTCTTCTCGCCGGTGAGGGTGTGCAGCAGGTAGCCGGTGACCAGGGCGCGGGTGGCGCGGTGGGTCTTGGGTTCGTGCCTGCCCGCGCCGAGGGCGGCCAGGGCGCGGCGGCCCTCGATCAGGCCGTTGTGGGTGGCGCCGTCGAGGCGGCGCAGGATCAGCGGGCCCGCCCAGGCGGTGGCCAGGGGGAGCGCGTCGGAGTTGACCGAGGAGATGTCGGTGCCCGCCAGCAGCAGGGCGGGGGTGTGGATCTTCGCGGCCAGGGGCTCGGCGGCGGGGGCGGTGGGAGCGGGGAAGAGGGGCACGACGGCGCTGACCTCGCGCTGGGCGGCGGTGATGACGGCCGCCCCCGCGCCCATGCCGTGGCCTGCCAGGGCGATCTTGCCTGGGTCGACGGTGACGGTGCCGTCACCGAGGCGCACACCGGTGCAGATGTCGAGGGTGGTGAGCAGGTCGGTGGCCAGGCCGAGATGTGACGGGATCGGGCCGCGCTCGGTGTCGGGGGCGGCGGCCACGATGCCCCAGGAGGCGAGGTGCTCGAGGAACTCCCGGTAGCGGTTCACCCCGGTCAGCCAGCTGTGACCGAAGGCGACGGCGGGGAGGCCGCGCCCGCTCTCCGGGGTGTAGACGACACCCGGCTGGCCCGCGATGCCCAGGTTGCCGCGCAGCACCCGATGCGGTCCGCGGCGGGTCAGGGCGCTCAGAAGCTCTTTCACAGACACCGACACGACGTGAACGTTATCCGATAAGTACTCTGGGGAGCCATGTGCGGAATCGTGGGCTACGTCGGGTACCGGGACGCGCTCGGCGTCGTCGTTGACGCATTGCGCCGCATGGAATACCGCGGATACGACTCCGCGGGCGTGGCGATCCTCGACGGTTCGGGGTCGCTTGCGGTCGAACGCAAGGCGGGCAGGCTGGCGAACCTGGAGGCCGAACTCGCCGAAGCGGGCCCCGGCGCGTTCGCCGGCAGCACGGGCATGGGGCACACCCGCTGGGCCACTCACGGCGCCCCGACCGACCGCAACGCCCACCCGCACCGGGCGGCGGGCGGCAGGATCGCCGTGGTGCACAACGGCATCATCGAGAACTTCGCCCCGCTGCGGCGTGAGCTCGAGGAAGCGGGTGTCGAGCTGCTCAGCGACACCGACACCGAGGTCGCCGTCCACCTCGTCGCCCGTGCCTACGCCGAGGGGCCGACCGCGGGCGATTTCCACGCCAGCGCGCTGGCCGTGCTGCGCAGGCTCGAGGGGGCGTTCACCCTGGTGTTCGCCCACGCCGACCACCCGGACATGATCATCGCCGCGCGCCGCAACACCCCGCTGGTGGTGGGTGTCGGCCAGGGCGAGATGTTCATCGCCTCCGACGTCACCGCCTTCATCGAGCACACCCGCGAGGCGGTCGAGCTCGGCCAGGACCAGGCCGTGGTCATCACCGCCGACGGCTTCACCGTCACCGACTTCGCCGGCCGCTCCGACGAGGTACGGACCAGGCCGTACACGATCG